>NZ_JBVUBB010000025.1:0-121403 GCF_055791185.1 Bradyrhizobium ingae | reverse complement strand
CGTCCGTCGGGCGCCTTGATCCAGGTGGAAGTCGATTTCGTCCCCTGAACGAGGCCAACCTCGCGCAAATTGTAGCCGCGCCGCCGCGCCACGGTGATTTGGCCCAGAACCGTGGCGGCTAGCGGTTAGGACGCGGCCCTCTCAAGCCTGAAACAGGGGGTCGATTCCCCTAGGGAGCGCCATTTCTTTGCGGGCCAGGCGCCTTTTCCCCTCTCGTTCGATCGATTTGTTCCGTTCGCAGGGCTAGGTCCATGGCACCGGCGATCAACATCCGGGCAGATAACGGCACAGCAGACACGATCGAACGCCTGTGGGACCGGGTCGGCGCGTTCGAGATCGCCCCGTCAATGCACGCGCTCGCCTATCGGACGCATTTTACGTTCGCGATCCACGACGAAGGAGCGATCGACGAACAGACCGCATGGGATGCGATGCTCAAGGCGGTTGCCGGTCAAACGCCGTTGCGGATCGAGTTCAGACGCATTCGCTGGTTCGAAGGCACCAGTGCCACGATGACGCGATCGCGTTTGCACGGTCGTTCGACAGAAGAATTGAAGTACTGTTCGATGTGGCGGGCTGCGTCGCTTTTCCGCCGGTGCGGATCATCTCCGAGCAGAGATTGTCGCCATAGCTCGTTGGCGCGCGATCGAGCGTTCGCTCTGCGACAGATGAAAGCAAGCCCCTCCGGAACGAGCGTCTAAAGATTACGTCTCACGCTTTCGAGAAATTGTTCTTTCTCGCCGGGTGCGTAACCTTGGGAAGCTCCGAAATACGGTTCATTGAAGTTATTGTATGGCGTTGCCCGGTAGCGGATCGGCGGCCGAGGCGGCGGGTAGATCATGCCCTGTTTGGGATGAACAATAGCGTGCCGCCGGTGTGCGGGATGCGGCGTGGCCGCGTTCGCGGACCCGCACAGGGTGACCAGAAAGATCAAGGCCAAAATAGAACGCATCGCTTCGCGGCGGACAGTGTTTGACCGATTTAGTTCCCGATGATGCACCTAGCGTGCTGCCAAAGGTCCTCGTTCCATTGATCTATGTCAAATCGGCTTCAGGCCGCTCAATTTCCGATTGGGGTTAGTGCTGCGCGAGCTTGGAGGACGAGCGACATGCGGGTCCTTAGAACGATCTGGTGGATATGTGTGTTGCTTGGATTGCTGTGTGCCAGCGTTCCTTCACAGGCCCAGACAAACGATCAGCCAGTTCAAACGCCGAGTAGCACGCCCTCGCCGGTTCCGGAGCAGCCGGCGCTCAAGCCGGCCGAACTCGATGCACTGGTCGCACCGATTGCGTTGTATCCGGATACATTGTTGTCGAACGTTCTGATGGCAGCGACCTATCCGCTCGAGGTGGTACGGGCAGATCGCTGGATGAACCAGAACAAGGATATCAAGGGAGACGCCCTTAAGACCGCCGCGGAGAAACAGGACTGGGACGCGAGCGTCAAGGCGTTGGTCGCGACGCCCTCGGTTCTCAAGATGATGCACGAGCATCTCGAATGGACGCAAAAGCTCGGCGAGGCGTTTTTGGTGCAGCA
Source organism: Bradyrhizobium ingae (assembly GCF_055791185.1). Taxonomy (NCBI): domain Bacteria; kingdom Pseudomonadati; phylum Pseudomonadota; class Alphaproteobacteria; order Hyphomicrobiales; family Nitrobacteraceae; genus Bradyrhizobium; species Bradyrhizobium ingae. Next base: position 119,867 of record NZ_JBVUBB010000025.1, on the reverse strand, counting down.
GCAAGACGTGATGGATGCTGTGCAGCGGTTGCGTTCGAAGGCCTACGACAGGAAGAAGCTGGTCACGACGCAAGAGCAGAAGGTGACGGTGAGGGAGGAGCAGAACCGGCAGTTCATCTATATTGAACCCGCATCGGCGGACAGCATCTACGTTCCCTACTACGAACCGCAGGTGGTCTTCGGCGATTGGCCTTACTCCGATTATCCTGCTTATCCCTATTATTGGGGCTATCCCGGCTACATCGGCGCCGGCATCATCGCGACCGGCGTGGCCTTCGGTGCGGCCTACGCACTGGGGCGATGGGCCACTGGCGGCTACTGGGGCGGTGGCGGATGGTGGGGCGGCAGTCGGGTCAACTGGGGTGGCGGCGCTATCGACATCAATCGCGGTGCTCGCGTCGAACACTGGCAGCACGACGCAAGGCATCGACAGGGTGCGCGCTACAACAATGCGAACCTGCAACAGCGGTTTGGCAATGCCAATCAACGGCCAGGAGGCAACCGGCAAGGATTAGGCGCCGGCGCCAATCGTCCGAACGCGGGCGACCGGGCCCAACGCGCCGATCGCGGCCGAGCGACAAACAGGCAGGCAGGCGCTGGTAGAACGGCCGGCAATCGCCAGGCGCGTAACCGCTCGACGGCGGCCAGGAGCGCAAGGTCCGGTGGTCGCGCGGCGCACCGCGGCGCCTCCAGAGCTGCGCATTTCAGGCCTGCGGCAGGTCGCGGCGGCGCAGCGCGGTTCGCTGGCGGAGGGCATCGAGCCGCGGCATTCCGCGGCGGAGGCGGGGGCTTCCGCGGTGGTGGAGGATTTCGCGGTGGCGGCGGCGGTTTTCGGGGCGGCGGTGGTGGAGGGTTTCGAGGTGGCGGCGGCCGTGGCGGTGGGCGCCGGTCCGATATCTATCTCAAGCACGATGTGGAACTCCTCGGTCGGCTCGACAACGGTCTTGGCTATTACCGCTTCGCATACAACGGCGGTAACAAGGTGTACGTCGGCGTGATCGCGCAGGAGGTGCAAGCGGTGAGACCAGACGCGGTCACGCGTGGTGACGACGGCTATCTGCGCGTCTTCTATGAGCGGCTCGGTCTCAAATTCCGGTCGTACGACAACTGGATCGCCTCCGGAGGCATGCTACCGAAGACCGCCGGGCCACCACGCTGAAAAGTCACGCTCGTGCCGATGGTCGCTGCGGCGCGCTCCAAGAGCGCGCGCTTTTCCGACATCCGCGCCGAGGTTGGAGACGTAGATCCGTCTTCACTCAGCCAAGACCCGGAGCAGATATCGGGACGAAAACCAATCGAGCGCATCAGGGGCGCACCGGGTTTTGAGAACAGTCAGAAGCGCGTCCGTATTTCTCAATCCGCGCTCTTTGACTTAGATCAACCTGTCGCTGGATGCGCAGGCTCGTTCTCTGTTCGGGGGCGCACGACATGAGCCTCAGGAGGTTGCAATGATGAAAGCAGCCGTCGCAGCGATCGCGCTTTTGACGACGACCTCGTCTCTTGCCTACGCAGCAGAGACGTCATCCACCGTCGGAGTGGTGCAGCCCAGCGCCGCCGACCAGAAAAGCTTGACGGATATGCGTGTCGGCATAGTCAAGGCCGCCTTGCAGTTGACGCCCGATCAGGAAAAATACTGGCCTGCCATCGAAGACGCCATCCGCGCCAGGGCGAAGAACCGGCAGGCTCGCTTGGACCGGATAGCCGAATTGCACGATAGCGCAACGGACGCTCTCCACCAGAGCAATCCAGTCGAGCTCATGCAGCGCAGAGCGGACCGGCTCATCCAGCGCGGGGGCGACCTCAAGAAGCTCGCCGATGCCTGGGAGCCGCTCTATAAGACGTTGAGCGAGGATCAGAAGACGAGGATGTCCTTCGTATCGTACGTCGTCATGCGCGGGATGCGCGATGTGATCGAGCACAGTCGCGAATCCGAAGAGGACGACGAGTAGCGACAGCAGCGTGGAGATACCGAAAGTTCGGCGGTCGCGGCCGCCGTCCTGCGGTTTTGGTCGGCATGGCTTCGTCCAGGCCGGCGTAGCGCCGCAGGACGCGGCCATGCGACTGGTTGCGCGCCAAGGGCGATGGTGATCGGCGTGCCCGAAGTCGCGAAGATGTGGGCCAATACCGCCGAGGGTTGGCAGACTTTGGGTTTGTCGCGTTTCGTAGAGGTTACGTCGCGCTGTCCAATTCGCGAACGGTCTGTCCACTTTCTGAACGGCGCACCCGACCGGCAATATTTGATTAGCCTTTCCGGCCTTAGCTGTTGCCATGGCGCCGATGCGAGATCACGGCGAGCCTCGATGCGATGTGTACGCGAAGGAAAGTTGTGGGAACCATAGTCAGATTCGAGAAGCGGCCGGCCATGTCAACGAAGCCGTCGCTTCAGTCCGCGAAGGTCGATCTTCAAGCGCTTGCGACGAATGCGGCCAGAATCGAGAGTGCGATGTCTGCCTGCACAGTCCTGCAGGGTTGCATCGGAAGCCTGCAACAGAGTCTGGACACGCTCGACGGATTGCAATCTGCACTGCTTGCCGCCGACGAGCAGCCGATCGATGTGCAATTGACGTCAATCAGGTCGGAGCTCGCCTTGCAGCTTTCGAGCATTGCCGAAATCTCGCGCACGCTGGATGACGCCGCCGAGCAGGCATCGGATATCGAATGCTCGCTTGGTCGCGCCGGACTCGCGCGGGGGTAAGCGACGACATAGCCTTCCGGAGTGTCGTTGCAGAAGGCGAACCGTGGAGCGCCTCCGAATTCCATCGGAGCCGCCGCACTTGACGGAACTCATCAGCCCGCAAGGGCACGCTTGGTGGTTTGGGACGGATAGACGCCAAAAGCCGCACGATGCTGCGCCGCGAAGCGGTCCATATGTGCAAAGCTCGAGCGGTTCATGGCTTCCGTTGCGGGCGAACCAAATCCGGATGCGATCGATCAAGGCCTCAGGGACGAGCTGCGATCAGGCTGCACGATGGAAGACGAGCGTAGCACATCTCGCCGGCTTCGAGCAGTCCTCCCGTCTGTTCAGGAGCCGCGATCACATCACGCATGCCAAGGAGATGCAGATCGAGCACTGGGCCATCATTCTCGATGGGACCTTATGGAGTTCAGACCCACTCACTGGTTTGAGGGCGGCCTCCATTTGCTCCGGGCGAAGCCCACGTCGAATGACGTGCTGATCCCCACACACTCCGCGTTCCGGCTGGCCCGAGCCATGTTATTCCTCCACCGCCAGCCCTTCCCCATGCACATACCACTCCGCGCGTGACGCCCACTGCACATGCCGGTCCGGCGTGGCGCCGAGCGGCTCGTCGAACGCCCCGGCGTGGATGATCGCCTCGCGTCCGCTGCGGGTGAGGTGCGGCATGGGGCTGCCGCAAATCTTGCAGAAGGCAGTGGCGAAGCTTCGCGCCGTCGGCAGGTCATAGCGTGCGACCGATGCTTCCCCGCGCAGCCATCGCAGTACGGAGGCCTTGACGATCACCTCGCAGGAATGCACTGACCCGGTTGCCTTCCGGCATCGCGAGCACTGGCAGTTCAGGAAGCGATCGAACGGACCTTCGACCTCGAAGGCGACTTCGCCGCAGAGACAGCTTCCCTTGAATGCAACCATTATGGTCCCCTTATTCTCATCCTAGCCCGCTTTGGCCGCGAATCCCTGCAGCGCATAGAGCCAACCCAGCAGCGTTGCGACCGACAGCAGCGTCGTGATCGAGACCGTGGCCGCGACCAGCGCATGCTCCACCTTGTAGGCGCCCGCCAGGATGTAGGCTGTCTTCGCCGTCGGCACGGCGGCGCAGATGACGGCGGCGATCGTGTAGAACGGATTGAGGCCTGATGCCACGCACAGTCCGTAGACGAGCAGCGGCATGAGCACGAGCTTGACGGCGGCGAGCACGAGCGACGCCTTCAGGTTCGCTCGTACGCCTTCGATCGAGAGGCCGAGCCCGATGGCGAAGAGCGCGCACGGCGTGAGCGCGGCCGCAAAAATATTCAGATAGGCCTTGAGCGGCGCAGGAATCGGCAGGCCTGTGATCGCCCAGGCAAGACCGACCAGGGTCGAGAGCACCATCGGGTTGAGCAGGATCTGCTTCACGAGCGTCGAGGGCGCCGCTGCGCCCGGGGCGGCGCGGCCGCTGCTTTCGAGAAGGATGACGGTCACCGGGAACATCACCGCCGCGACGAACACGGTCGCGATGGCGGCGGGCAGGACGGCCGGCTGTCCGTAGATCGAGTGCAGGACCGGCAGTGCCACGAAGCCGGTATTGGTCATCGCTGCGGTCATGCCCTGCATCGTGCTCGAGGCGAGGTCGCGGCCGAGGGCCACGCGAACAACGAGAAAGACCAGGGCGAAGCACAGCATCGATCCGCCGCCGAACGCAAACAGGAAGCGCCATTCCAGCAGGTTGCTCGCCGGCTCCTGCGCGATGGTGACGACCAGCAGCGCCGGCATCGCCACATTGTAGGCGAAATGCACCAGGCCGTCGGCCAGCGACCGCGAGATGTAGCCGAGCCAACCGGCGAGCCAGCCGGTGACGATGATGGCAAAGACGGGAAGGACGAGGCCGGCGACTTGCATCCTGGTTTCCCCCTCGGCTGATGCCCTGATCAGCTCCGTCATGTCACCTCGGGCATGCGACCCGGGGTTGTCTGGGCTATACTAGATCAGATTCCGGATCAGCTTCCAGGAAACCTCATGTGGGGTCCGCTCAGCCGGCGTGATGCGCTGTTGCAAACCGTGGGGCTTGCGGCTGCGAGCGTGGCCGCCGCCGTTCCCGTGCCCGGCCGCGCGGCATCGTCTATGGCGCTCAGTCGGGAGATCGACGCGGCCTTGTCGGCAAGCGTCGGCGTACAAAAGATTCCCGGCGTGGTGGCGATGGCCGCGAACGGACAGTCGGTGCTCTATGAGGGCGCTTTCGGCCTGCGCAACGGCGATGCGGCCTCGTGCATGTCGACCGACACGATCTTCCGCATCGCCTCGATGGTCAAATTGCTGACGACGGTTGCGGCGCTGCAACTGGTGGAGCTGGGCAGGCTGCATCTGGACGAGCCGGCCGCCAATATCGATCCGGCGCTGGCTGAAGTTCAGGTGCTCGCCGGTTTCGATGCGAAGGGCGCCCCGCAACTACATCCTCCCGAGAGGCCGTTGACGCTGCGCCAACTGTTATCGCACACCTCCGGCTTCAGCTATCTGCTCTGGGATCCGAAGGTTGCCCGCTATCTCAAGGCCGCGCGCGGCAAGCCGAAGCTGCCGCGCACGCCGCTGATGTTCGAACCCGGTGCAAGATGGGCTTATGGCGGCAGTCTCGATCGCGTCGGCCGGATGGTGGAGATCGCGAGCGGCCAGTCGCTCGAGCGCTATTTCCGCGACCACATCACGGGTCCGCTCGGCATGAACGACACCGTTGTATCGCTCGACGAGAAGCAGCGCGCGCGGGAGGCCAGCCTGTTCGTGCGCGATGCGGAAGGTAAGCTTCTGGGACAGCCGCTGGAAAAGCCGGGCGGCAGCAAGGTGTTTCTGGGGGGAGGCGGCATTTATTCCACGGCGTCCGATTACCTGAGCTTGCTACAGGCTCTGCTCAACGACGGAAGTCTCCGCGGGGCGTGTATCCTTCAGCCTGTGACGGTTGCGTTGATGTCCGAAAACCAGATCGGACATCTCGAGGCCGGCATCCTCAAGACGACCAACCCGGCGCTCTCGAACGACGTGAATTTCTTCCCGGGCAATCATCTGCGATGGGGGCTGGGCCACATGATCAATCTGGATCCCGTGCCCGATGGCCGCAGCGCCGGCAGCCTGACCTGGGCCGGCCTGTTCAACACCTATTACTGGATTGATCCATTGAAGCGCCTTGCCGGCGTCATCATGATGCAGATCCTGCCCTTCGCGGACCGCGAAGCGCTGAACGTCTATCGTGAGTTCGAGCACGGAGTTTACCGCGCGTTGCGGCAGTCCTGATCCGTCAGGATTGATTGCTCCAGGCAAGCGCCGAACAAAGGGGAAGCAGCTTGTCGCGAGTCAGCGGGGCGAGCATCACGGAGGGTGGGGCGGATGGATCGACCCAGAGGATTTCCTCGATCTCCGCTCCGGGCGTCACCGGGCGAGAGACATCTGCGCGGAAAATCTCTGCATCGACCTCTCGGCCAGGCTCGTTCGCAGCAGGGGCGGCGAACCTGCCGACATAGGAGAGCTCGTCTTTATCGACCTCGATTCCGAGCTCCTCGAACAATTCCCGCCTGAGTGCGGCCTCCGGTTGCTCGAGCGCCTCGATTTTTCCGCCCGGCTGCATGAACGCTCCGGTGGCGCGTTTCCTGACGAGCAACACGTATCCATCCTGCCTCTGGATAAGAGCCGCAGCGATCCGAATAGCATCCTGAGAATTCATCGATCTGCCCCGATTTGTCTGCGGAGATGTCTTCATAGCCGGAAGGCTGATTCCCGGGAAGCGGCCGATGTGGTGCATGCGGCGAAAAATTCAGGACGATACAAGTCACATGGGCACAGGTCAGATGGGTCTATGTGACCGCCGCGACGCTTGCGATAGACTGTGCCGACAGCGAGGCGCGTGCTTCCATCGATCCCTGTCCCGTCGCCGCTTCGATCCAAGGTGAACCATGTCATCAAGAATCCCACCTGCTCCCGCCGATGCAGCCTCACGCCGGGCGGCCAGGCCGACTGTCGTCTATCCCGCCGGTTCAATGCCGAAGCCGGATATGGCCGTTCTCGAAGCCGCGCGGCGGACGATGGTCAAGACGCAGGAGATCGTGGTGCCGCCGCGCGATGCGCGCGCGTTTCGCGTCTTGCGCGGCCAGTTCTTCCGTATCGTCAGCATCGAAGGTCCGCAGGTCGGCGACCTCAATCTCTGGAACGCTCACGATCTCTCCGAGCGCTTCTTCAGCGGCAAGACGCGCGCGCTTCACGCAACGCATGTCGGCACCGGCGACCGGCTCTGGAGCACCATGCCGCATCTGCGGCCGATGTCGACCATCAGCCACGACACGCTCGGCTGGTACGGTTTTGATGCGGACGGCGCCGGCATCCACGACGTGATCGGCACCCGCTGCGATCCCTACACGAAGCTGCTGCTGGGCGGCACGTCATATGACTTCTGCTGCCACTCCAACCTCTCGCGCGCGCTGGCGGCCGAATTGAAGACGGACGCGCGTGATGTCGAGCACCACGTCCACGACGTGCTCAATGTCTTCATGTGCACCGGCTTTACCGGGGATACGCACCAGTATTTCATGAAGGCCAGTCCCGTCCGTCCCGGCGACTTCATCGAGTTTTTCGCGGAGATCGATCTGCTCGGCGCGCTGTCGGCCTGCCCGGGCGGCGATTGCGGCGCGACCCATTCCAGCGACGTTGCGGCCTGTTATCCGCTCAAGATCGAGATCTTCGAGCCGGATCCGACGACACTGGGCAGCTGGAGCTGGCCGTTGCCGAATACCTACCATCGCGGCCATGGCAGCGATCGCTGAGTGCCGGGAACCAAAGCTACCGTCCGCGCGTCATTGACGGGTTCCCGTGGCTCCTGCCGGAGCCGGAGGCAACCAGAAGGGGGAGACCATGAGAGCGCTTTTCGTCACCGCTTTGCTGATCGCGACCGTTGCCGGCGTTGATCTTGCCCGCGCCGCCTATGGATGTGGCCCCGGCTGTCATCCCACCATCTCCGGGGCCTGTGTCGTCGATGGATGGGGAACTGGCGCGCGCGTGTGGAACGAGTGCCCAGCGGGGGCGCAGCCCCAGCCGCGCTGTCCTTCAGGCTACGTCTGGAGCCCGCGCAAACGCGCCTGCTTCCTCAGTTATTAGGCCCGTCACGTTTCGCAACGAAGGTTGGCATTCCCAAGCGCCAGCATTGATGGCGCAAGGTGGTCATGTGCTCTCTGACGAAGCAACGAGGACCGCGACCGATCGCGGGCCGACGCTGTACGAGCTGGAGATGTATGGCTGTGCGGCGATCTCCTCGACGATATCGTTCGGACTGTCCAGCGACGTATCCACCACGCGCTTCCAGATCGGTGACGTCGGGAGATTGAAGCTCAGCGGCTCCCAATACGCATTGAACATCGCAAAAATGTCGGCGCCGTCAGTCGATGCGCCGCGCAGATGCAGCGCCAGCGAGCGCGATCCGCTGCCAAGATCGGGATCGCCGTCGGTGCCGTGCCATGTGCAGTCGGCGCCCCATCCAGTGCTCCCAGCGATCACCGGATGGGCCTTGCGCAAGCCGATCATCATGCGGAAGAAGCGCAGCACATCGGCGTTGGTTTCGGTGAGGTCCCAGTCGAGCCAGGTGGTCTCGTTGTCCTGGTCGTAAACGTTCGCATTTCCGTTCTGGCTGTGCATGAACTCGTCGCCCGCAACGAACATCGGCACGCCGTTCGACAGCATCAGCAGGCAGCAGAAGTTCTTGATCTGCCGCTTCCTCAGCACGGCCACATCGGGAGGTACGTTATTCGTGCCCTCGTAGCCGCAGCCCCAGCTGCGCTGGTCGTCATTGGTGTAGCTGACGAGATCGCAGAGATTGAGCCCGTCATGGCAATCGACGAAGTTGATGCTCTGCGTACGCCGGTCGGCGTCAGCGAGCGTGTCCGGAAACAGGTCCGTGCTGCCGTAGAGGCGGGTCATGAGATCGGCGACCAGGCCGCCATCGCCCTTGACGAAGCCGCGGACGGTGCTGCGGAAATGATCGTTCCATTGGCACCATGACCGGCCCGGAAAGGCGCGGCCCATCTGGTAGCCGCCACCCGCGTCCCACGGTTCGGCGATCAGCCTGATATCGGCGAGATCATTGTCGCCGGAAATCTCCACGACGATCGGCGGATCCTCTGAATTGAGCGAGCCGTCCTCGTTGCGGGCGAAGATCGAGGCGAGGTCGAAGCGGAAGCCGTCGACACCGATTGACGTCGCCCAATATCTCAGGCTGTCGACGACCATCAGCCGCGGGGCCGGATGCGCGGTCCGCAAATCGTTGCCGCATCCGCTGAAATTGACGTAGCTGGATAGGTCGGTCGGCGACAACGCGTAGTAGGTCGAGTTGTCGATGCCGCGGAACGAGTATGTCGGCCCGCCATTGCCCATCTCCGCGGTGTGATTGTAGACGACGTCGAGCAGCACCTCGATACCCGCTCTGTGCAGTTCGTCGACCATGACGCGGAATTCACGAAGCGCGCCTTCTGGCGTGCCGGCCACGCTGTAGAGCGTGTGCGGCGAGAAGAAGTTGAGCGTCATGTAGCCCCAGTAATTGCTGGTCCCCGGCTCGAACTGGTGCACGGGCATCAGCTCGACGGCGGTGATGCCGAGTTCTTTGAGATACGGGATCTTTGCGACGATGCCGGCAAAGGTGCCGCGTTGCTCCTCGGCGACATTCGAATTGGCCCGCCGCGTGAAGCCGCGCACATGCATTTCGTAGATGATCAGCTCGTGGTCGTGGCGTGGCGCGGGCGAACGTTCCGGAGGCGGGGCTGTCGCGCCATCGGCGAGCAGGCCGAGCGGCGCCTTGCCCGCGTTCGATCCAGCCGCCGTCGCGGCATCGCGGCTGAAAGCGGGCGGAAAGAACACGCCTCTCGCATAGGGATCGAGCAGGATCTTGTCGCGATCGAAGCGCTGCCCGCTTCGGGGATCGAAAGGACCGTCGACCTGATAGGCATAATATTTGGCGTCGGCAATCGCTTCGGATGGCAGCCGCATATGCCAGACGCGGCCGGTCTTGTTGGCAGGAAACGAGAAGGGGAGAACGCGAAGCGGTGTCGCGAACTCGCCATCCCGATAGAGCAGGAGCGTGACCGCGGTCGCGTGCTTGGAATAGAGCGCGAAGTTGCAGCTCTGATCCGCCTCGTTGCGGGAACAACCAAGCGGCCAGGGCAAGCCCTCGCTGCCTTCCAGATCCGCCATGACGATCTCCAATACGCCCGCCCGCGCGCCATGCTCGCTCTCATCAAGATGGCGTCGTGCGGCGATAAGAGCCGACCAGAATGACAATGTCGAGACAGCGTGCTGCTCGCGTCGATCGCCCGAAGCATTGCCTCGGTGGCATGGCAGGCCGTTTCGTGTCATATTCGGAGCCAGGCGGCCGGTGCGCCTCGGCAGTTGCGGCGCCAATCAACCAACAAGCGCTGGAGGAGCGTTGGGGATGTCGAAGCGGACGACGGCCGCGGTCTGGGTGCGGAGCATCGCCGAAATGCTCGCCGCCGAGGGGCTGGATGTCGCGAGCCTGTTTGCAGCCGCCGGCATCGATCCGCAGGAACTGGAGGGCCTGAGCGCGCGGCTCGCCACCGAGAAGATCAGCCATCTCTGGGAGCTCGCGGTCGAACGTTCGAAAAATCCGGCGCTGTCGCTCGCGCAGCATCAGACGGCGCGGCCGGCGGCGTTCGACGTGGTCGGCTACACCATGATGTCCTGCGCCGATCTGCGCGGCGCCTTCGAGCGGCTGAACCGCTACCTGCTCATCCTCAGCGACGCGCTGACCATGAGCATGATGGAAGGGAACGATTGCTGTCGCATCGATTTCGTGCTGTTCGGCGGCAGCCGGCCGATCCCGCGTCAGCGGATCGAGTTCATTTTCGTCACCGTGATCGGCTTCTGCCGCTGGATCGCGCGCAGCGACGTCAATCCGCGCGCCATCGCGCTGACCTATCCCGCGCCCGCGGATGTGTCGCCCTATCACGCCGCCTTTTGATGCCCGGTGACCTTCAACGCCGAGCGCAACAGCGTGATGTTCGCGCGCAGCGATATGAGCCTCGCGTTGCCGACCTTCAATCCGCAACTCGGCGAGCTCCACGAGCGTTATGCCGGCGAATATCTGCGTCACTTCGATCACGCACTGACCAGCTTTCGGGTTCGCGAGGCGATCGTGCGGCGGCTTCCCGACGGCGAGCCGAGACGGGACGAGGTTGCCGTCGAGCTCTGCATGAGCGAGCGCACCCTGCAGCGTCGGCTGGAAGAGGAAGCGACCTCGTTCGTGCAGCTTCTGGACGACACGCGGCGGGAACTGGCGGATCAGTATCTCGGCCGCCTGCATCTGTCGCTCGGGCAGGCAGCCTATCTGCTCGGCTTCGCCGACCAGAGCAGCTTTTTCCGGGCTTGCCGGCGCTGGTTCAAGGCCTCGCCGGGGGAATATCGCAATCGCCTGCTGCAGGGGGTGCCGGCGACTTAGCGATGCAGGCGGCACCGGGACCCGAATGCTTAAATCTTTGCTAAGCGGTTCGGGATAAATTGGCATTTCACCATTCTGCCAATTCACGCGAGCACCAAGATGTTTTCCCGCATCAGTTTCAAGCTTGTCCTGATCGTTACCATCGGCCTTCTCGGCATGATCGTGCTGGCGCCGATCGCGCTTTATACCATGCGAGCACAGATGGTTGCGGACCGCCAGGCCAAGACCCGGCAGATGGTCGACGTCGGCTATGGCATCCTGTCGCATTACCAGAAGCTCGAGAGCGAGGGGAAGCTGACGCGCGAGCAGGCGCAGGCGGCCGCTCAGGCCGAGATCAAGAGCCTGCGCTACGACAAGGTCGAGTATTTCTGGATCAACGACATGACCCCCAAGATGGTCATGCATCCGATCAAGCCCGAGCTCGACGGCAAGGATCTCTCCGGCATGAAGGATCCTACCGGTAATGCGTTCTTCATGGGGTTCGTCGATGTCGTGAACAAGCAGGGCGCGGGCTTCTACGGCTATCTCTGGCCCAAACCGGGCTTCGACCAGCCGGTATCAAAAATCTCCTTCGTCAAGGGTTTTGCCCCCTGGGGCTGGATGATCGGCACGGGCATCTATCTCGATGACGTCGATGCCGTGTTCCGCCAGACCGCCATGACGTTCGGCTGGATGTGCCTCGCCGTGCTTGCACTGGTGCTTCTTGCCTCCTTCCTGATCGGCCGCAGCGTCACCGGGCCGCTCGCGAACATCACGGCGCTCACTGAGCGGCTCGCCTCCGGCGACAGCGCATTCGATGTGCCCTATACGAGCCGCCGTGGTGAAGTCGGCGGTTTGGCGAAGGCGCTCGCCGTGTTCAAGGACAATGCCGCGGCCGTGCACCAGATGCACGCCGAGCAACAGGAGCTGAAGCAGAAGTCGGACGCCGAGAAGCGCAAGGTGATGGTCGATCTCGCCGGCAAGTTCGAGGCCAGCGTGCAGGCCGTGGTCCGCGAGGTCTTCAGCGAAGCGCAACGGATGCAGCAGGCCGCGCAAGGCATGTCGGAAACCGCCGACAAGGCGAGCGCGCGCGCGAGCATCGTCGCCGATGCCTGCCAGCAGGCTTCGAGCAATGTGCAGACGGTGGCCTCCGCCGCCGGCGAGCTATCGTCGTCAATATCAGAGATCAGTCAGCGTGTCGCGCAGGCCGCGCAAGTCGCCGACAAGGCGGCGGCTGATGGCCAGCGCACCAATGAGACCGTGCAGGGGCTGGCTCAGGCGGCCCACAAGATCGGCGAGGTCATCGACCTCATCAACCAGATCGCCTCGCAGACGAACCTGCTCGCGCTGAATGCCACCATCGAGGCGGCGCGCGCCGGCGAAGCCGGCAAGGGCTTTGCCGTCGTCGCAAGCGAGGTGAAGTCGCTGGCGAGTCAGACCGCGAAAGCAACCGATGAGATCGGTGCGCAGATCTCGGCGATCCAGGCCGAGACCGATCAGGTCGTCGGCAACATCCAGAGCATCCGCGCCACCATCATGGAGGTCAACGAGATCTCTTCCTCGATCGCGGCGGCGGTGGAACAGCAGGGCGCCGCGACGCAAGCGATTGCTCGCAGCGTGCAGGACGCTGCGTCCGGCACCAACCAGGTCTCGCAAAACATCTCCGGGGTCACGGAGGCAACCTCCGAGACCGGCCATGCCGCAGGCCAAGTGCTGCAATCGAGCGGCCGGCTGACGCAGAAGCTGCAGGCGCTGCAGCACGAGGTGACGACCTTCGTCGCCGGCGTACGGGCGGCGTAGGGCTCAACCGTCACCATCACCGCGAGGTGGCCACGAAGCGGCCGTCGAAGAGCGACGGCATGGCTAAACGCAAACGGATTTATTCCGCGTCGCGGCACCCGTGCGTGTTGCCGTGCGCGCTACCCTTGACTCCACCCCCGCTTGTCGTTGAGGTCCTTCCATGCCCGCTGCAAATAGGCGGTGCACGGAGGCCCGCTCAATGTCGTTTCGAAAGCTCCTGATCGCCAATCGCGGCGAGATCGCCATCCGCATCGCGCGGGCCGCTGCGGATGCCGGTATTGCGACAGTGGCGATCTATCCGGCGGATGATGCGCTGTCGCTGCACGGCCGCATCGCCGATGAGGCGATCGAAATTCCCGGCCGCGGCGCGCGGGCCTATCTCGACATCGAAGGCGTGGTGAAGACGGCAAAGGAAGCAGGCTGCGACGCAGTGCATCCCGGCTATGGCTTCCTCAGCGAGAACGCGGACTTCGCCAAGGCCTGCGCGGCCGAGGGCATCGCCTTCGTCGGGCCGAAGGTGGCCGCGCTCGAGCTGTTCGGCGACAAGGTCGCCGCGCGGCAGCTTGCAAAACGTTGCGGCGTGCCGATCATCGCCGGCACCAGCGGGCCGTCCTCGCTTGGCGAGATCCAGGCGTTCTTCGACTCGCTCGGCAAGTCCGCCGCGATCGTGATCAAGGCGATGGCCGGCGGCGGCGGCCGCGGCATGCGTGTCGTCGAGAAGGCTGCGGACCTGGTGGAAGCTTATGCGCGCTGCCAGTCGGAGGCGAAAGCGGCCTTCGGCTTTGACGGCGTCTATGCCGAGCGCCTGATCCGCAAGGCGCGGCACATCGAGGTGCAGATCATCGGCGACCATCATGGTGCGATCAGCCATCTCTGGGAGCGCGAATGCACCGTCCAGCGCCGGCACCAGAAGCTGATCGAGGTAGCGCCCAGCCCCTCGCTCAGCGACGGCTTGCGCGGCCGCATGATCGAGGCGGCGAAGCAGCTTGCCTCGCACGCGGCCTACGACAATCTCGGTACCTTCGAGTTCCTGGTCGATGGCGCCACCGAAGACGGCTTCGCCTTCATCGAGGCCAATCCGCGGCTTCAGGTCGAGCACACCGTGACGGAGGAGGTGCTCGGCATCGATCTCGTGCGGGCCCAGCTTGCGGTCGCCTCCGGCGCCTCGCTCGCTTCGCTGGGTCTCGACCAGGCTTCGATCCCGAAGCCGCGCGGCCACGCCATGCAGCTCCGTATCAACATGGAGACGCTGGACGAGACCGGCGCGACGCACCCGACCGGCGGCGTGCTCGCGGTGTTCGAGCCGCCCTCGGGCCCCGGGGTGCGCGTCGATAGCTTTGGCTATGCCGGCTACAAGACCAGCGCCGCCTTCGACTCACTGCTTGCGAAGGTCGTCGTCCATACGTTGGGTGAGGCTTGGCACGATGTGGTCGCCAAGGCTTCGCGAAGCTTGCGCGAGTTCCGCATCGATGGCGTCGTCACCAACATCCCCTTCCTCCAGGCCGTGCTCGCTCATCCCGACTTCAGGACCAATCGTATCGCGACCGACTTCATCGATCGCAATGTTGCCAAGCTCGTGGAGGCGGCCGACGGTGCGGCGCGGCCGCTGTTCTTTGCACCGACTGACAAGTCCGGCGAACACGCGGCGCAAACCCACGTGGCGCAGGAGGTGCCGGAGGGAACGGTGATGGTCGCGGCGCCCTTGCAGGGCACCGTCGTGACGATCCAGGTCAAAGAGGGTGAGGTCGTGCGGCCCGGCCAGCAGCTCGCGGTGATCGAATCCATGAAGATGGAGCACCTGGTAATGGCCGAGCAGGGCGGCCGGGTCATGAGGCTCGTGGCCGGCGACGGAGTCACGCTGCTGCATGGCGAGCCGATCCTCTATCTCGAGCCGCTCGACGTCGCGGCCGACAGCGCTGCCAAGGAAGCCGAGATCGATCTCGATCACATCCGCCCCGATCTCGCCGAGATGTTGTCGCGCCAGGCCAACACGCGCGACGAAAATCGCCCGGCGTCCGTGGAGCGCCGCCGCAACACCAATCAGCGCACCGCGCGCGAAAACGTTGCGCAGCTCGTCGACGACGGCTCTTTCATGGAATATGGCAGCCTTGCCATCGCCGCGCAGCGCCGCCGCCGCAAGCTCGACGATCTCATCAAGAACACGCCGGCGGACGGTCTCATTACCGGCGTCGCCACGGTCAATGCGGACAAGTTCGGCTCCGATGCTGCGCGCTGCATGGTGGTCGCCTACGACTACACCGTGCTTGCCGGTACGCAGGGCCACATGAACCACAAGAAGATCGACCGCATGCTGACGCTGGCCGAGCAATGGCGGATGCCGCTGGTGTTTTACGCCGAAGGCGGCGGCGGCCGGCCCGGCGACACCGACCGACTCGGCATGACCGGTCTCGATGGCCCGTCGTTCCTGCAATTCGCCAAGCTCTCCGGCCTCGTGCCGGTCGTGGGCGTCGTCTCCGGCTATTGTTTTGCGGGCAATGCGGCGATGCTCGGCTGCTGCGACGTGATCATCGCGACCAAGAATGCCTCGATCGGCATGGGCGGTCCGGCCATGATCGAAGGCGGCGGTCTCGGCGTCTATCATCCCGCCGAGGTTGGTCCGGTCTCGTTCCAGTCCCCGAACGGAGTCATCGACATCCTCGTCGAGGACGAGGAGGAGGCGACGCGGGTTGCGCAGAAATACCTGTCCTATTTCCAGGGCGCGGTGAGCGAGTGGCAGGCGGCCGATCAGCGCCTCCTGCGCCGTGCGATCCCCGAGAACCGGCTGCGCGTTTACGACATCCGCAGCGTGATCGATCTCATCGCAGACCGGAACTCCGTGCTCGAGCTCCGCCGCGACTATGGCGTCGGCATGATCACCGCCTTCATCCGCATCGAAGGCAAGCCGTTCGGCCTGATCGCCAACAATCCCCGCCATCTCGGCGGCGCGATCGATGCGGATGCCGGCGACAAGGCGGCGCGCTTCCTCCAGCTCTGTGACGCCTTCGATATCCCGGTCGTCTCGCTCTGCGATACGCCCGGCTTCATGGTCGGCCCGGAAGCGGAGAAGACCGCGATCGTGCGCCATGTCTCGCGCATGTTCGTCACGGGTGCGAGCCTCGCCGTGCCGCTGTTCGGCATCGTCCTGCGCAAAGGCTATGGCCTTGGCGCACAGTCGATGATCGGCGGCGGCTTCCACGCCTCCTTCTTTACCGCGGCGTGGCCGACCGGCGAGTTCGGCGGCATGGGTCTCGAAGGCTATGTGCGGCTCGGCTTCCGCAAGGAGATGGAGGCGATCGCCGATCCGGTCGAGCGCGAGACCTATTATCGCAACAAGGTCGCCGAGCTCTACGCCAACGGCAAGGCCGTCTCGATCGCGTCGGTGTTCGAGATCGACAACGTCATCGATCCCGCCGAGACGCGGCGCTGGATCATGGCGGGCCTGCGCTCCGTGCCGAAGCCGCCCGAGCGCACGACCAAGAAGCGCCCCTGCATCGACGCGTGGTGAGCAGGCGCAGCAACGGCAGCGCACCGGTTCCCGATTGACATCCCCGCCCGGACTGCGAGACTTCGCCCAATAATACAGGGTGGAGACGTCTGCGATGGCCAGCCTCTCGGCCTCGAACCATGTCGCCCGTGTGCTGTCCGTCGCCACTCACGCGGCCGATGTCGACGCGGAGTCGCGGATCGCAAGTTCCTGGCGGCGCTGCCTGATCAACCACAAGCTCGATCCCGCGCGCCAGGGCCCGCCGCAGACGCTTACGGAAGCCGAGGTTCGGCATGTCACCGAGCCGATGGAGCAGCTGATCCGGCTGGCGACGCCGGAGCTGGAGGATCTTGCCCGCGTGCTGCGCGAGGCCGGCTATTGCGTCAACCTCGCCGATCCCAATGCCACCATGCTCTGGAGCCGGCTGCCGGGTGAGGCCGACACCGAGGTGTTTTTGCGCTGGAAGGTCTATACCGGCTCGAATTTTTCCGAGGCCTGTGAGGGCACCAATGGCCTCGGCACGGCGCTTGCCGAAGAGAAGTCGATCCTGGTGCATCGCGACGAGCATTTTCGCGCGCAATGGAGCATTTTCTCCTGCGCGGTGACCCCGCTCTTCGACGAGACCGGCCGACTGGCAGGCGCGGTGAACATCACCTCCTGTCGCGATGATCTGAGCCGGACGGCTCATCAGCTCGCGCTCGCGGTCAGCATGGAGGCGACGCGCCGCATCGAAGGCGCGATTTTCCGCAACCATTTCCGCAATGCCTGGATTGCGACCGTGCCTGGTGACGGCGGCAGCGGATTGATCGCCTATGACGACGACCGCCGCATCGTCGGCGCCTGCCGCGCGGCGCGCGCGATGCTGGGGCTGACCGACGGCCTGATCGCATCCGGCATCGATCTATCGCGCTACATCAAATTCGACGCGGCGCGCGCGGCGGACGAGATCGTCGGACTGCGTCGCGCCGATGGCCGTCCGCTCGGGCAGGGGCATGTGGCGGCGCCGCTGCGCGCAAGACCCGGCCGTCAGCCGGTTGCACGTCGCGAGGCTCCCGCCGGCCGGCTCGATGGCCTCGACAGGCTTGCCGGCAGCGACCCGGTGCTGCTCAAAAGCGTGAAGCGACTGAAACGCATCGGCGACCACAATCTGCCGATCCTGTTGCACGGCGAGACCGGCGTCGGCAAGGATGCCTTTGCGCGCGCGATCCATGCCGCAAGCAGCCGCGCGCGCAGCAATTACGTCGCGCTGAATTGCGCGGCCATGCCGGAGAGCCTGATCGATGCCGAGCTGTTCGGCTATGAGGCCGGCGCCTTCACCGGCGCGCGGCGCGACGGCTCGAAAGGGCTGATCGTGCAGGCCGACGGCGGCACGCTGTTCCTGGACGAGATCGGCGACATGCCGATCGCGCTGCAGACCCGGCTGTTGCGCGTGCTGGAGAACCGCGAGGTCTGGCCGCTCGGCGCGCTGAAGCCCACGGCCGTCGACATCCGCCTGATCAGCGCCACTCATCGCGATCTCGGCCGCATGGCGGAGGAGGGCATCTTCCGCGCCGATCTCTATTTCCGCCTGCGCGGCCTGGAGATTCGGTTGCCGGCCTTGCGCGAGCGCGCCGACAGGGCGGATGTGATCAGGGATATCGCGGCCGAGGAGGCGCCGGGCTGCAGGGTCTCGGCCGCAGCCTGGTCGGCGCTATCAGCCTATCCCTTCCCGGGCAATATGCGTCAGCTTCGTCATGTGCTGCGGCTTGCCGGCTGCACCGCCGAGAACGATGTCATCGACGATACCGATCTCGATCTGCCGCCGTTCGGCGGTCGCGCCGCCGAGCCCAGTCTCGCGAGCGCCGAACGTGCGACCATCATGGACGCGCTGCGCAAGCACGGCGGCCGGGTCGCCGAAGCCGCCAAAGCACTCCACCTCAGCCGCGCCACGCTCTATCGCAAGATCAAGCAGTTGAAGATCGACACGGCCCAGTAACGCGAATAGTGGGCGCTCGCTCGATGTGCCCTCCCGCCTTGCGGGAGAGGGCAGCGACGCTGGTAGACCCGATCTCGCCGGAGTGAGGGGTCTCTTACCGCGAACTCACCTCGCCATTGGTGCACGCAGATGCAACCCCTCATCCGGCGCTTCGCGCCACCTTCTCCCGCAAGGGAAGAAGGGAAGGCAGAAAGGTGGCCCTACGAAAAGTCGCTCCAGCTCAGATGCCGCGCATCGAGATCGCCGAGCGTGACGGCATCGCGGATCTCCTGTGGCGTATGAAAGGCGCTCCTCAGATATACGAGCGGAACGGCCAGCGCCGAATGTGTGACGCTGCGTACTTCGCCGACAAAAATCGAATGCGTCCGCGTCTCGAACTCCTGCGTCAGCACGCAGTCGAATGCGGCGACCGCATCTACCAGAACCGGGACGCCAGTGACACCTTGCGTCCATTGTCCGAACGCAAAGCGGTCGTCGCCATTGACGCCCTTCTGTCCGCTGAAGGTCAGCGCCAGCAGTGCGTGGTCCTCGCTGAGGAAGTTGACCGCGAACGCGCCGTCCTCGCGGATGCGCGTGTGGGCGCTGGCATTGCGGTTGACGCAGGCGATCAGCGACGGCGGATTGTCCGACAGCGAGCAGGCCGAGGTCACGGTCAGTCCGGTGCGCTTGCCGTTGTCGGTGCCGACCGTCACCAGCGCAACCGCGCCGGCGCATTGCCGCATCGCCAGCTTGAAGTCCTTTGCATCGATGGTCACGCGCGGTCTCCACGAATGATTGCGGGTGCGGGATGGTCGTCCCCGCACCCGCGTGTCGTTAGGCCGCCCTGCGCGCGCTGCCGAGATGCTTCAACCGCGGCATCACTTCGTTCTTCAGCAGCGCCAGCGAATGATGCCAGGCTTCCGGCTTGTGCTTGTAGTCGAAGCCGAACACGAGCAGTACGCCGAAGCCGCCGACTTCCTCGTAGATCTTCTCGATCTTTTCGGCCACCGTGGACGGCGAGCCGACGACCCAGTTGCGCTTGGCGCAATATTCGACGGTGACGTCGCTGTCGGGAACGTCGGGTGCGTGCTTCAGATAGTCCTTGAAGCCGAAATGGCCGAGCAGCGGCAGGAAATACTCGCTCATCATCCGGCCCATCATGTCGCCGGCCGAGAGCTTCCACGCCTCCTCGTCGGTGTCGGCGACGAACACCTCGCGCACCAGCCGCCAATCGCTGCGGTTCGGCTTGCGTCCGGTCTTGGCGGCGCCGACCTCCACGGAATCCCAATGGCTGCCGACATAGGCCGGATTGAGATTGAGGCTCATCGGGATGAAGCCGCGCTCGCCGGCAAGCTTCAGCGTGTCCGAGTTCTTCGAGAGTCCCGCAACGCCGATCGGCGGATGCGGCGCCTGCACCGGCTTGATGTGGGGTTTGAGGAAATCGAACATCGTGTCCGGCTTGGTCACCGTCCAGTATTTGCCCTTGTGGGTGAAGGGGGCGGGCTCGGTCCAGAGTTTGAGGATGATCTCCAGCGCCTCGCGCGTCATCTCGCGATTCTGTCCGCTCATGCCATCGACGTTGAACATCGCCCAGTCGCTCGGCAACCCCGAGGCAGCGACGCCGAAGTTCAGCCGTCCTTCCGCGAGGTGATCGAGCATCGCGACGCGATTGGCGAGCTCGGCCGGATGGTGATAAGGCAGCAGGAAACCGCCCGGTCCGATGCGGATGTTCTTGGTCTGCAACAGCGCCTGCGCGATCAGAAGGTCGGGCGTGGGATTGGGCTCCCAGGGCGCGGTGTGATGCTCGCCGATCCAGGCCTCCTGATAGCCGAGCTCGTCGAGCCAGCGCATGGTCTGGAGGTCCCAGTCGTTTCCTTCCTTCAAGCCGCACTCCGGCGGATGCGAAGGCATCGTGAAATAGCCGATCTCCATGGTGTTTCCTCGTTACGTTGTTGACGCGTCTTGGGCTGCGCGGTTCCGGTAAATGAGCAAGTGGTGTGCCAGCGATGCGAGCACACGGCCGGGCGAGAAAGGGCTGGTTTGCGCGCGGAATAATCGATATCTGGGGTCGGACGCAGGAGCGGGCGTCTCATTGTCGCGAGACGGCGTCTCCGCGGTGAGACAAGGCGGCCGTGATGTCGGGACCGGACGATCAAATCAGGGGACTTGAGGTATCATGACGGAAGCTGCCTATGTCGCGGTGGATTGGGGCACCACGAGCTTCCGGCTTTGGCTGATCGAGCGTGACGGCCGGGTTCTGGCGGAGCGCCGCAGCGGCGAAGGCATGATGGCGGCGGCCAAGACCGGCTTTGCCGCCGTGCTGCAATCGCATCTGGATGCGGTCGGTGCGGGAAGCGAGCTTCCCGTGCTGATCTGCGGCATGGCCGGGGCTCGCCAGGGCTGGGTTGAAGCCGGCTATGTCGATACCCCGGCGCCGCTCGCTGCGATCCTCGCGCGCGCGGTTTCGGTCGCCGGGCAGTCGCGCGACATCCGCATTCTGCCCGGAATTGCGCAGCGCGACGCCGGCGCGCCGGATGTCATGCGGGGTGAGGAGACCCAGTTGCTCGGCGCGCTTGGTCTCGACCCGGCCGGCGAGGCGCTGGTCTGCATGCCCGGCACGCATTCGAAATGGGTCAGTGTCAGCGGCGGAACGGTAGCGCGCTTTGCCACCTTCATGACGGGCGAGCTCTTCAGCGTCGTCTCGCGCGAGACGATCCTCTCGCACGCGGTCACCGGTGCCGATGACGCGGAAGACCGTGAGGCGTTCAGGTCAGCGGTTGCGGCTGGGTTCAAGACCCCGGCATCCGCAGCCAACCTCCTGTTCCAGGTCCGCTCGCGGCAGCTCCTGTTCGGTGGCACGCCGGCCGCGGCGCGCGAAACCATCTCGGGCACCCTGATCGGAATCGAACTCGCGGCGGGGCTCGCGCATGGCCGGCCGCAGAACAGTATCAAACTGGTTGCATCAGGGCGGCTCGAGATGCTGTATCGGCTGGCGTTTGAAACACTCGCGGTTGCGGTCGAGCCGATCGACGCCGACGAGGCGGTGCGCCGCGGCCTTGCAATGGCGGCGCGCGCCATCTGGACGAGATAGAGGGATCCTTCGCATGAGCGTGCCATTTCCGACCATGAAGCGTCCGCTGGTCGCAATCCTGCGCGGCGTGAAGCCTGACGAGGCCGACGGTATCGTCAGCGTGCTGATCGAAGCCGGCATGACTGCGATCGAGATTCCCCTGAACTCGCCCGATCCGTTCCGCTCGATCGAGATCGCGGTCAAGCGCGCACCCGCGAGCGTGCTGGTCGGCGCCGGTACGGTGCTCACGACCGCCGACGTCGACCGGCTGAATGACGCCGGCGGCAAGCTGCTGGTGGCTCCGAATGTCGACACCCAGGTCATTGCGCGTGCGCACCAGCACGGCATGGTGACGATGCCCGGCGTGTTCTCGCCGACCGAAGCCTTGCTTGCCGCGAGGGCCGGCGCCTCGGGCCTGAAGTTCTTTCCGGCAAACGTGCTTGGCGCGGCAGGCATTGCCGCGATCCGCGCCGTGCTGCCGCCTGATGCCATGATCGCCGCGGTCGGCGGCGTCTCCGACCAGAACTTTGCCGAATACATCAAAAGCGGGGTCCGCGCCTTTGGACTCGGCGGCAGCCTCTACAAGCCGGGCATGACGGTGGCCGATGTGGCCGCGCGCGCCAGCGCGACGATTACGGCCTACGATCTCGCGATCGGGAGTGTGTGAAAGCGGCGCGTCTCAGCTTCGTTTTACCGACGGCCACACCAGCCGCTCATGCCGGCGCGCAAAGCGCTGCCAGTGCAGCACCGCGCCGACCAGCAGGGCAGGCACGAAGCCGAGGATGATCAGGAAGTTCGGCAGCGGCATCGGCGAGATGAACTCGATAGCGATATCCGAGATCAGCCACAGCGCGGCGAACAGCACGGCAAAGTCTGTTCGCGGAAAGCGCAGGTAGTAGAAGATCGCGGTGATGATCACCGCAGGCCCGATCGCGACGCCGATCATGATCGCGGTCAGCTCTTTCGGCGTCAGCGCGTCCAGCACCATCGAGGCCAATAGCCATATGGCGGCGAACATGGCGATGATGTCGATCGGGTGC
Organism: Bradyrhizobium ingae; assembly: GCF_055791185.1. Taxonomy (NCBI): domain Bacteria; kingdom Pseudomonadati; phylum Pseudomonadota; class Alphaproteobacteria; order Hyphomicrobiales; family Nitrobacteraceae; genus Bradyrhizobium; species Bradyrhizobium ingae. The sequence continues at coordinate 97,390 of NZ_JBVUBB010000025.1, read as the reverse complement.
CGCACTGCGGTTCCTCTCGTGGAGTCCGCGTCATCGTTGTGGCGCTTGCGCCGGGCGTCAAGCCCCTAATGCGGTTATTCCTCGTCGTTTCCAGGCGTCGGCCGCAGCATGAAATGGCCGAAGGCGGATGCGATCGGCTTGTCCGGGGCGTCCTGCCAGGCCTTTGCCTCGAACGCCACGATGCGCCGACCCTGCTTGACGATCGAGACGTTGGCAAAGCTGTCGAGCGCGCGGCCGGAACGCAAATAGTTAATGGTCAGCCCGATCGGCTTGGGCGGCGCGGCGATACCGAGCTCGCGCGTCACGCCGACGATGGCCGTTGTCTCCAGGAATGCGCCGGTCATGCCGCCATGGATCGCGGGCAGGATCGGGTTGCCGATGATCCTTGGCGAGAACGGCATCATCAGCGTGCCGTCGTCCTGGATGCGGATGCCGAGGCAGCGCGCGAACGGGCTGTTGGCGAAGGGACCTGACGGATCTTCCGGCGCCTCCAGCGTCGGGATGCTGAGCGGGTCGGTCGCGCGGTCGGCAAGCATGTTGGTGCGGTTGGCGCCGATCATGAAGCACGCGGTGGCGGTTGCAACCGGGTCGCCCTCCGACTCCTGGTAGGCCGTCGAGCGCACGAACGCGATCGAGCGCGTGGTGCGATAGCAGATCGAGTGCGCTCTGATGTCGAGGCCGGGCGTGGCCGGCTTCTGGTAGTCGATGCGCAGATCCAGGGTTGCGATCGCGCGCGTGCCGTCGAGCGCGAGCTGCACCGCCATGCCGCAACTCTCGTCCAGCATCGCGGTGACGACGCCGCCATGCAACACGCCGGTTTCGGTGTCGCCGACGAAGACGGGGCGATAGGGCAGGCTCGACCAGGCCTCACCAGGCGCTACGCGATCGAGCCTGAGTCCACTGATGTAGCCATAGTCGGAGCGGCGGCCCTTGATGGCCTCGGCGAGCGCGTCAAACGGGAGCGTCGTAGCTTGCGATCTGGACATGGTCACCTTTTAGACCGTTGTCGCGGTCCACGCAAAAATCTCATGCACCATTCGGGGCTCGACAGGCGAGCGCGAAGCAACGATGCTGCGGCACCATCTGTTTTGAGAACGACGAGGAACCCATGGCAAACCCTGACGCGCCGACGACGAATCCGGGGGGCGTGACGATTTCGACAGGAAGTGCCGAGCGGGCGCCGTTCATCTATTTCGACGGCGTGTCCTGCTTCGGCCATCACAACGGCGCGATCCAGATCGAGCTCGCGGCGAACCTGTTGATGCCGGTCGGCCCGGGCGTGCGGGTCGACGTGATCCAGACCGGACACATTCGCTGCAGTCCGGCCGCGGCCATCGCCCTGCGCGAGGCGATCGACAAGGCGCTCGCCATGATGCAGCAAGGCCAGCAGCAGCCGATGGAGACGATTCCAGCGATGAAGAATTGAGGTCGAATGTCGTCCTGGCCTTTGCCAGGACGACGATTGGGTTGGGTTCGTGCGAAACTCGCCCGCTCACCCCTTCGTCACATGGACCTTCGGCTTCTTGCCCGCATTCCACTTGCCGTCGATGGCGCGCTCGATTTGCGCGGCGAGTTGCAGCAGGAGGCCGTCATTGGCCTGCTTGGCGATGGCCTGGATGCCGAGCGGCAGGCCGTGCTCGTTTTCGGCGAGCGGCAGCGAGATCGCCGGCATGCCGCAGAGGTTCGCCAGTGGCGTGAAGGCGAAATTGCGCCAGAGATTGCCGAACCAGTCCAGAACGTCCGGATTGTCGGATATCGTGAGGTATTCCTTCGTGCCGACCTTCGGCGTCGGCAGCGCGGTGACCGGCGTCAGGATGACGTCCCACTGCTCGTAGAACGCGCCGAAGCCGCGCGACGTCGTGTTGAACACCGCCTGCATCTTTGCCCGTTCGGCAAAGCTCGTGTGGCGGCCCGCTTCCCAGATGCGGATATTCATCGGCTCGATCAGATCCTCCGGCGGCCGCTCCAGGCTGCGCGCGGCGAGCATGTTGGAGATCACGACGGCGAAGTTGGAGATGTAGCAGGTGGTCTGCGCGTCGAAGGCGGCGCGGAAATCGAGCTCGGGCAGGGCAAAGTCCACGTGATGGCCGAGGCCTTCGAGGAAGCGGCCGACCTTCTCCAACTCGGCCGCGATGTGCGGCGTCGCGCGATAATCGCCCCATTGATGCGACAGCGCGATGCGGAGCTTGCCGGGGTCGCGCTTGATCATCTCCGTGTAAGGCTGCGCGGTGGTCCAGAATGGCATGAACTCGCCGGGGGCGGGTCCCCGGGCATGGTCGACGAAGGCCGCGGTGTCGCGCACGCTGCGCGACTGGCAGCCCTGAATCGAGACGAGGCCGGTCAGATCGGACATGTGCGGCGCGAGCGAGAACACGCCGCGCGACACTTTCAGTCCGATATTGCCGTTGACGCCTGCGGGAATGCGAATCGAGCCGCCGCCGTCGGTCGCATGCGCAATCGGCACGATGCCCGCGGCGACCGATGCGGCGCTGCCCGCCGACGAGCCGCAGGTGGTGTAGTCGGTGTTCCAGGGATTGCGCGTGACATAGACGGCCGGGTTGTCGGCCGAGCTGCACACGCCGAACTCCGGCGTCGTGGTCCGTCCGATCAGGTTCAACCCGGCCTGGCGGAATTTCGAGGTGAGGAAGGTATCGGCGCCTGCGCGATTGCCGCGCATCAAGAGCGAGCCCATTTCCTGCAAGCGGCCTTTCATGGTGGGCCCGAGATCCTTCATCAGGAAAGGCAGGCCGGCGAACGGGCCGGTGAGATTGGCGCCGTCCTTGGCGGGATCGGCGATGACATCGTCGAACAGCTCGACCACGCCCGACAACGTGGAATCGACCTTCGCCACTGCAGCCGCGGCCTGGCGCGCCAATTCGGCAGGCGTGAGCTCGCCCTTCTTGACGCACGTGGCCAGCGCCACGCCGTCATGCTGCGCCCACTCGTTCCAGCTCATCGGCAAAGTCATAGTGATTCAATCCTCTGGTTCGGCGGCGACCTTAGTTTCGCGACAGGGCGTGTCAATCGAGGGGACCCGCATGGCTGCGCCGCCGAATCCTGTGACTTTGCCGGTAGCCCTGTCTGCGCGCTTGCGGGACCAAACCTTGAGATTGAAGTTCTTCCTCGGATCGCGTGATGAGCGCTGCTGATCGGACAAGTCAGGACGGGTGCACCAATTCCTGCGGTCGAAGAATAGCTCACGTTACAGGACTTCGGAATATCGATACCTTTGTTGTCGCGACCCACATTCCGTCATTGGGAGCGTAGCGAAGCAATCCAGACTGTCTCCGGGGAAAGATTCTGGATTGCTTCGCTGCGCTCGCAATGACGAGATTGGAGCAAAGCGATGCCTCTCCAATAACGTTCTGAGGGCAGGCGCTTTGCAGGCGCCTCCACGGGCAACCAGCCGAATGTGGCGAGATCGCATCAGCGCAACAAAAAAATCCCTTGTCGACGGTTCCGTGTCGTACCTTGATGAATCAAGCCGGGTTGGTCCATAAGCGGCGTCCCCGCGGGCCGTCGGTTCGGTTCGCGTCGCGTGCTTGGATTAGAGGATACTGGCGTGGCAAACATCAACCAGAAGATTGCGCAGGAACTCGGGGCCCGGGAGGAGCAGGTTCAGGCGGCGGTGGAGCTGCTCGATGGCGGTGCCACGGTTCCCTTCATTGCCCGCTACCGCAAGGAAGCCACCGGCGCACTCGACGACGCGCAGCTCCGCACGCTGGAAGAGCGCCTCGTTTACCTGCGCGAGCTCGAAGACCGCCGCAAGGCCATCCTCGAATCGGTCCGCGAGCAGGGCAAGCTCGACGCCGCGCTGGAGGCCACCATCATGGCCGCCGACAGCAAGGCGCGCCTGGAGGATATCTACCTGCCGTTCAAGCCCAAGCGCCGCACCAAGGCGGAGATCGCCAAGGAAGCCGGCCTCGAGCCGCTCGCCAACCAGCTGATGGCGGAGCCCGCGAACGATCCGAAGGTCGTGGCGGAGACGTTCGTCAACGCCGAGAAGGGCGTCGCCGACGCTGCCGCCGCACTCGATGGTGCCCGCGCCATCCTGGTCGAACGCTTCGACGAGGATGCGGACCTGATCGGGAGCCTGCGCGAGGAGCTGTGGACGAACGCACGGATGGCCTCCACGGTGCGCGAGGGCAAGAAGACCGAGGGCGAAAAGTTCGCCGACTATTTCGAGTTCTCCGAGCCGCTGACGAAACTCCCGTCGCACCGCATCCTCGCGATGTTCCGCGGCGAGAAGGAAGAAATCCTCGATCTGCAGATCCAGCCCGAGGCAGAAGCGCCGCCGGCGGGCGTGCCGAGCGCCTATGAATTGAAGATCATGAAGCGGTTCGGGATCGCCGACCTCAAGCGCGCGGGCGACCGCTGGCTGATCGACACCGTGCGCTGGGCCTGGCGCACCAAGATCCAGGTGCATCTGAATATCGATCTGCGCATGCGGCTGTGGAACGCGGCCGAGACCGAGGCCGTGCGCGTGTTCGCCTCGAACCTGCGCGATCTGCTGCTGGCTGCACCTGCCGGCACCCGCGTCACCATGGGGCTCGATCCCGGCTACCGCACCGGCGTCAAGGTCGCAGTGATCGATGCGACCGGCAAGGTCGTCGATACCACGGCGATCTATCCGCACGAGCCGCAGCGGCAGTGGAACGAGTCGCTTGCGATCCTCGGCAGGCTGGCGCTGAAGCATCGCGTCGAGCTGATCGCCATCGGCAACGGCACCGCCTCGCGTGAGACCGACAAGCTCGCGACCGAGCTCGTCAAGGGCCTCGCTGAACTGAAGATGACCAAGATCGTGGTGTCGGAAGCGGGCGCCTCGGTCTATTCGGCCTCGGCCTTCGCGTCGCAGGAATTGCCGGGCCTCGACGTCACCCTGCGCGGTGCGGTCTCGATCGCCCGGCGCCTCCAGGATCCGCTCGCCGAGCTGGTCAAGATCGAGCCCAAGGCGATCGGCGTCGGCCAGTATCAGCACGATCTCGGCCAGGCCAAGCTCGCCAAGTCGCTCGATGCCGTGGTCGAAGACTGCGTGAACGCCGTCGGCGTCGACGTCAACACTGCCTCGGCGCCGCTGCTGGCCCGCGTGTCGGGTGTCGGCGCGGGTCTTGCGCAGAGCATCGTGCAGCATCGTGATGCCAACGGCCCGTTCAAGTCGCGCAAGGCGCTCAAGGAGGTGCCGCGGCTCGGACCCAAGGCGTTCGAGCAGTGCGCGGGCTTCCTGCGCATCCTCGGCGGCGAGGATCCGCTCGATGCATCCGGCGTCCATCCGGAAGCCTATCCGGTGGTGCGCCGGATTCTCACGGCCACCAAGAGCGACATCAAGGCGCTGATCGGAAGCAGCGAGATCGTGCGTACGCTGAAGCCGAAGGATTTCGTCGACGAGACCTTCGGTCTGCCGACCGTCACCGATATCCTGCGCGAACTCGAAAAGCCGGGTCGCGACCCGCGTCCGGCGTTCAAGGCCGCCGTGTTCAAGGAGGGCGTCGAGGAGATCAAGGACCTCCAGAAGGGCATGATCCTCGAGGGCACCGTGACCAACGTCGCCGCTTTCGGCGCCTTCGTCGATATCGGCGTGCACCAGGACGGCCTCGTGCATATCTCGGCGATGTCGAAAAACTTCATCAAGGATCCGCGCGAGGTGGTGAAGCCGGGTGACATCGTCAAGGTGAAGGTGTTGGACTTCGAGGTCGCCCGCAAGCGCATCTCGCTGACGCTGCGTCTTGACGACGAGGTCGGCGCCACGAAGGACGCGCCCGGCATGCAGCGCGATAATTCGCGCAACGCCGGCCGCATGACCTCATCGGCGCCGCGCAAGCAGGAATCCTCCGGCGGCGGTGCGCTCGCCGAAGCGCTGCGCCGCGCCGCCGAAAAGAGCGGCCGCGGCAAGCCGGTGTGAGCTCCGACCTCTCCCCGCTCTTCAGCGGGGAGAGGTCGGATCGCGCCAGCGATCCGGGGTGAGGGGCAAGGCAATCTGCGGGCCCGGCCAAAAGTCGCTCCGACTTGTGTAGCGTTGACAGGTGATCACGCAGACGAAATCGAACTCGCGGAAGCAACCCCTCACCCCGCCCTCTCCCCGTAAGAACGGGGAGAGGGTGTAAGAGAGCGGCGCATTCCTGACTTCCGCGTCAGAATCTGGCGCATTTGTAAGTTGAAGGAGAGGCTGCCATCTCCTCATCTGATCCTCCTGGCGCGGCGCGTTTGTCGCCGCTCTGTATGGAGGATATTCCGATGACCAACAGGCTTCTCACCGGCCTCGTCGCGGCGGCAATGGCCGCGACGCTGGCGGTTGCTTCACCGGTGCTTGCCCGCGGCGGCTTTGGCGGTGGTGGCGGCGGCGGTGCACGTGGCTTCGGTGGCGGTGGCGGCGGCATGCACATGGGCGGCGGCATGGGCGGCGCTCATTTTGGCGGAGCGAGTTTTGGTGGCGCCCGTTTCGGTGGCGCGGGCTTTAGTGGCGCGCGCTTCGCGGGCACCCCGATGGGGGCGCGCGCGGCCTTCGCGCCGCGCTTTGCAGGCAGCCCAATGGCCGCTCGCGCAGCCTTCGTCGGCCCGCGCTTCGCCGGGACCGGCTGGCGCGGCAGGCCCTTTATCGGCCGCCACGCCTTCTTCTTCCGGCACCATCGCCGCTTCGCCTTCTTCGGCGCGCCGTTCATCTACGCCGGCTTTTACGGCGGCTGCTGGCGGCAGAGCTGGACCCCGTGGGGCTGGCAGTGGGTCAATGTGTGCGGAGACGATTGGTACTAGCATCGCGTGACCGCACCGTTGTCGCGATCGCCACCGGGCAGTTCCGCCCTGCCCCGGAACGGGATAGTCTGGTGGCGATTGTCGCAAGAAGTTGAGCCATGGGTTGAGCCATGACCGGAGGTCACCGCCGTATTCTCGTCGTCGAGGACGACCTGGAGACCGCAGGCCAGCTCGCCGAAGAGCTGACGACGAGCGGCTACGAGGTCGATCTCGCCGCGACCGGGCGCGAGGCGCTTAGCCGCGGCGGCGAGCGCGACTATGCCGTGATCACCATCGACCGCATGCTGCCCGACATCGACGGCATCACGGTGATGCGCCAGCTGCGCGACGACGGCATTGCTTCGCCCTTCCTGATCATCTCCGCGCTCGGTGAAGTCGACGACCGCGTGCGGGGCCTGCGTGCCGGCGGTGACGATTATCTCGTCAAGCCGTTCTCCTTTGTCGAGCTGCTTGCGCGCCTGGAGGCGCTCGGCCGCCGCAGCGAAACGATCGCCAAGGAGACGATCCTGCGCGTCGGCGATCTCGCGGTTGACCTGATCTCCCGCAGCGCCAGCCGGCGCGGCAAGAAGATCCCGTTGTTGCCGCGCGAATTCCAGCTGCTCGAATATCTCGTCCGCAACGAGGGCCGCGTCGTCTCCCGCGCGATGCTGCTTCAGCACGTCTGGGACCTGCATTTCGATCCCTCCACCAACATCATCGACGTCTATGTCGGCCGCGTTCGCCGCAAGGTGGACGATGCCCAGGCCTATCCGCTGATCCACACCATCCGCGGCATCGGATATTGCCTCCGTGCTCCTGGCTAAGACGCTCAAGTCATCGACGTTCCGCCTGGCGCTGATCGCGATCTCCGTCTTCGGCCTGATCGTCGCGGCGATCATCGCCTATGTCTATTACGGCACACTCGCCTATGTGCGGAACCGGGTCGGCGAGGTCGGCGATCACGACGGCTTCACCGGGATGCTCGAGCTCGCCATGATCGCGGTCGCCCTGCTGCTGCTGGTGCTCGCGGCAGTGGCCGCAGTGCTGGTGACGCGGCGCACGGTGGGTCGCATCGAGCAGATCAACGCCACCAGCCGCGCCATTATGCTCTCGGGCCTCGACCAGCGCATCCCCTTGCGCGGCAGCCATGACGAATGGGACAGCGTCGCTGAAAATCTCAACCAGATGCTCGACCGCATCGAGACCCTGATGGGCGAGGTCAAGCAGGTCAGCGACAACGTCGCGCACGATCTGCGCACGCCGCTGACGCGCATGCGCGGCCGTCTGGAGAAGGCCTATCACGCGCCGCGCAACAGCGGCGCCGATGCTGCGCTGATCGGCGACACCATCGCCGATCTTGACGCCGTGCTCGGCATGTTCGCCTCGATCACCCGGATCTCCGAGATCGAGACCCGCGCGCGCAAGGGCGCGTTCCGCGAGCTGAACCTCGTGGAGATCGCCGGCGAGGTGGTCGAGCTCTATGATGCAGCGGCCGAGCAGGTCGCAACCCGTCTTGGTTTGACGGGCGATCGCGAGGTCAAGGTCACCGGCGACCGCGACCTGCTGTTCGACGCCATCGCCAATCTCGTCGACAACGCCATCAAGCACGGCCGCGCAAGCGGGCAGGTCAGTGTGACCTGCACCGCCAAGGACGGCGCCGCGGTGATCGCAATTGCCGACGATGGCCAGGGCATTCCGAGCGACCAGCACGACCAGGTGTTCAAGCGCTTCTACCGTCTCGAGCAGAGCCGCTACACGCCCGGTAATGGTCTCGGCCTGAGCCTCGTCGCAGCCGTTGCGCGCCTGCACGGAGCCGAGGTTTCGCTGCGCGACAATGCGCCGGGACTGACCGTCGCGCTCAAATTCCCGCCGCCCTCCGCGCTGTGATCCTACAAATTGATCACGCCGCGCCGCGCAGCATGGGCAACCGCGTCGGTGCGGCCGGTGGCATCCAGCTTGTCGAGCAGCGAGCCGACATGGAACTTGACGGTGTGGACGGAGATGCCGAGCTGGCGCGCGATCATCTTGTTCGAGGCGCCTTCGGCCATCAGCGCAAGCACGTCGAGCTCGCGTGGCGTCAGCTCGATATCGGCCGGCGAGGGCTGCCGGTCGCGTATCACCACCGCGGCTGGATCTCCGGGCGCTACGAGCCGCAGACCGGATATGCTGCCGAGCAGCGAGGCCAGCCGGTCGGCGAGGGCTGGATCGTCGATCTCCAGCGCGAGCGCGATGTCCTGCGTCGTGTCCTCGCTCACGCCTCCGGCCTTTCGCCGATCGTGACCTTGAAGCTCACCGGCTCGCCGCCACGCCGCACCGCGACGTCGACGACCGAGCCCACGCTCTCAGGTCCGAGGGATCGCGACAGCGCACGGACGCCGGCGAGCTTCTCGTCATTGACGGCCACGATGACGTCGCCCTGCCGGATGCCGGCCGCGGCGGATGGTCCGGACTTGTCGACGTTCATGACCATTGCACCGACGCCGTCATCGAGACGCACCGGTTGCAGGCCGAGTCCGAGATAGCCGCGTGCGATCCGGCCGCGCGTCTCGAGCTGCGCCGCGACGCGCTCGATGGTCGCGGCCGGGATCACCAGCACGCGCCGCGGTCCCTGCACCGCCATGCCGAAGGGCTCGCCTTGTGCATTCAGCGCAAGGCCGCCCTCGTGGCTGTGGCGCAGCCGTACGTCGAGCTCGATCCGCGCCTCGATGTCACCGCCGCGCAGGCTGCGCCAGCGCGGGCCCGCAAGCGACACCATGCCGAGGGATGCCGTGGGTGCGCCACGATCGGCTGCGACGACGACGGTGAGCGAACCGAGCGCGGGGGCGGCGGAGGTCAGCTTGACCGGCGGGACGGCGGCATCGACGCGCAGCAGCGCGATATCGGTGGTGTGGTCGCGGCCGGCGATCGTGGCTTTCCGAGCGCTGCCGTCGGCGAGCCTGAGCTCCACCTCGCCCTCGTCGGCCAGTGCCTCGTCGGCTGTGATGATGAGACCCGCCTTCCAGGCGAATCCCGAGGCCCGCAACCGATGCGAGTGGACGGAGACGAGCGAAGGTGCGGCACGCGTAACGACATCCGATAGCGCTGACGAGAGCGCAGTGAGGGGGCTAAGGTCGGTCATGGGGGGCTCCTGTCGGTTGTCCCAAATCTGGGATGCCGCCGGCGCTCTGAAAACTGGCCGGATGGCCAGGAAGCTCCGTAATGTCCGGGACGACGAACATGTGATTGGGAGGAGGTCACGGGAACGTGTAGCAATCGGCCAGCCATTGCGCCGCACGGCCTCAGCGCATTTTCGAGAAGACCCCGGATGACCATCGACCTTACCCGCCGCACGCTGCTTCACCTCGCCGGCGTCACCACGCTCGCGGCGGCTGCCGCGGCCGCGGCGCGCGCCGAAGGCAATCCGGTCGGCAGCGGACCGACCTATGCGAGCCGCACGCCGATGCGCGTCGGCATGGTGACGCTGCGGGTCAAGAATCTAACTGCCGTTGCCGATTACTATCGCGACGTGCTCGGCCTCACGGTGATGGAACGCTCGGCGGTTTCCGCGCGGCTTGGCGCAGGCGGCGTGACGCTGCTCGTGCTGGAAGCGCAGCCCGGTGCCGCGATCGAGCCGCGCAGCGCGGCCGGCCTCTATCACACCGCTTTCCTGATGCCGACACGCAAGGATCTCGCGCGCTGGCTGGTGCATGCCGCCTCGCATCGCGTGCCGCTGACGGGCTTTGCCGATCATCTCGTCAGCGAGTCCGTCTATCTCGACGATCCCGAAGGCAATGGCATCGAGGTCTATGCCGACCGCGATCCTTCGCAATGGCAGTGGAGCGAGGGTTCGGTGAAGATGGCAACCGACGAGCTGAACGTTCCGGACCTGCTGTCGCTCACGAATACCCGTGTCAGCGATTACGCCAAGGCGCCGGAGGGGCTGCGCGTCGGGCACATGCATTTGCGCGTCGGCGACCTCGCGCAGGCCGAGAGCTTTTATCACGGCACCGTCGGCCTCGATCCGACCCGTCGCCGCAACGGCGCCGCGTTCCTTTCCTCCGGCCGCTATCACCATCACCTCGGCATGAACGTCTGGCAGAGCCAGGGCGCCGGCCGCCGCGACGATACGACGACCGGGCTCGCCTGGTTCTCGCTGGTGACGGAGAAGCAGGACATTCTTGCTGCGCAGCACGAACGACTGCGCAAGGCGGGCGTACCGGTCACCGCGCTCGCCGATGGCGTCGAGGCCGTCGATCCCTGGGGCACACGCGTGCGGCTCATCAAGGCGTGAGCGCGATAGCTAGAGCTCGATATATTCCCGCTCGCCGGTCTCGGGCCGCGTGAACACCGCGACGCGCCGCTTCGTCTCGGGATCGATGAAACGCTCCCCGGTGTCGACCCAGCCCGGACCTGTTGGGCGCTTTGAGGCTGGCTTGTAGCGGGTGTCGTAGATCAGGCTCAGGATCAGGCCGAGCCCGACGAGGGTGAGAGGTACGCCGAACGGAAAAAAGTGGCCCACGATCAGGAGCGCGGCGGCAATCACGAGCGCGGCGATCCCGATTCCCAAGGACATGCCCTCGGCCTCTTAGCGTGCAACCGCCTCGATCTCGACCGCGGTGCCATAGGCCACGATCTCGCTCATGGTCTGGCCGATCTCCGCGGAATCGAACCGCATCATCACGATCGCGTTGGCACCCATCGCGGTGGCGTTCTCGACCAGACGGTCGATGGCGTGGCGACGGGCATCCTCCAGGAGCCGCGTATATTCGGGGATCTCGCCGCCGACGATCGAGCGCAGGCCGGCGACGATATTGCCGCCGAGGCCGCGGCTGCGGACGACGATGCCGAAGCACTGGCCGAGCGTCCTGACGATGCGGTGGTTCGCTACGTTCTCCGTCGTGACGATCAGCATGGGGCTTCCTGATTGGTTCGCTTGCTGCGTTCCATTAGTCCGTCAATGCAGCGGGCGGGTTCATTCGCCGGCTTTGCTTGTCGGCCTCACGGAGGCGTGTTAGCACCCGCGAAACCATACGGGCTGACCTGCAACGCCCGGCTCAGCGCACGGTTTCCCGGGATGACCGATTTCCACGGCGTATTCCCTTATCTCGTCTCGCCGGTCGACGCTGACGGCGCGGTGCGCACCGGCGTGCTCGCCCGGCTCTGCGACGACCTGATCGGCGCGGATGTGCATGGGCTGACGCCGCTCGGCTCGACCGGCGAGTTTGCCTATCTCAACGCTGCACAGCGCGCGAGGATCGTGCAGACCACGATCGAGGCCGCGAAGGGCCGTGTGCCCGTGGTGGCAGGTGTCGCCTCGACGTCGACCGCCGATGCGGTCATGCAGGCGAAGGCGTACCAGAAGCTCGGCGCCGACGGCATTCTGGCGATCCTCGAGGCGTACTTCCCGCTCGCGGACGCGCAGGTCGAATCCTATTTCCGCAGCATTGCGGATGCCGTCGACATTCCCGTCGTCATCTACACCAATCCGCAATTCCAGCGCTCCGATCTGACGCTCGACGTGATCGAGCGCCTCGCCGATCATCCGCGCATCGGCTACATCAAGGACGCCTCGACCAACACCGGCCGGCTGCTCTCGATCATGAATCGCTGCGGCGACAAGATCCGCGTGTTCTCGGCTTCCGCGCACATTCCGGCTGCGGTGATGCTGATCGGCGGCCTCGGCTGGATGGCGGGTCCGGCCTGCATCATCCCGCGCCAGAGCGTCGCGCTCTACGATCTCTGCAAGTCCGGCCGTTGGAACGAGGCGATGGCGCTCCAGCGCAAGCTGTGGCGCATCAACGAAGCTTTCGCCCGCTTCAACCTCGCCGCCTGCATCAAGGCGGGGCTTGCGATCCAGGGCTACGACGTCGGCGATCCCATTCCGCCGCAGGCGGCTCTTTCGCTCGAGCAGCGCAAGGCTGTCGAGGCGGCGCTGCGGGAGGTGGACTGACTCTCACCTCTCGTCATGCCCGGGACAAGCCCGGGCATGACGCAACCGTGGATGTCCCGCACAAAACCGCGGCTGGCCTGCGCCCGACCGATCCGCTAAAAGGCGGCCGCACGTTGAGGCCTAGAGGACAAGTGGAATGAACATCCTTCCCGGCAATTTGCGTTTCGGGGCGGGCAAGCCCGTCAAGCGTCTGGAAGACCAGCGGCTGATCACCGGGAAGGGACAGTTCATCGACGACAAGCCGGAGGACGGCGCGCTGTGGCTGCATGTGCTGCGCTCGCCGCATGCCCACGCCAAGATCGTGTCGATCGACACCAAGGCTGCGCTGGACCTAGCCGGCGTCGAGGCCGTTTATACCGGCGCCGATCTGGTCAAGGACGACATCGGTACGCTGCCGACGTTGGCGATCTTTAAGCGTCCGGACGGCAAGCCGATGAGTGTGCCGCCGCGTCGCCTGCTGGCGCATGAGATCGTGCGCTTTGCCGGCGAGGCGGTCGCGGCCGTGGTCGCGACCTCGCGGGTGCTGGCGCAGACCGCGGCGGAGGCGATCGTGGTCGATTATGAGGTGCTGCCCTCGGTTGTCGATCCCGTCGAGGCGATCAAGCCGGGCGCGCCCGCGGTCTGGGCGGAGGTCCCCGATAATATTGTCGCCGGCATGAGCTATGGCGACGCGGCCAAGGTGGAAGAAGCCTTTGCCAAGGCCGCGCACACCGTGTCGCTCGATTTGGTCAGCCAGCGGCTGGTGCCATCGGCGATGGAGCCGCGCTCGACCATTGCCGAGATCGAGAAGAAGACCGGCCGTCTGCTCCTGTATGTGCAGTCGCAGACCCCGGGTTCGACCCGCGACCTGTTGGCCGAAGCGATCCTCAAGCGACCGAAGGAGAGCATTCGCGTGCTGGTCGGCGATATCGGCGGCGGCTTTGGCCAGAAGACCAGCCTTTATCCCGAAGACGGCATCGTCGCCTATGCCGCGACCAGGCTGAACAAGAAGATCCGCTGGCGCGGCGATCGCACCGACGAGTTCGTCGGCGGCACCCACGGTCGCGACCTGACCTCGACCGGCGAACTGGCGCTGGATGCCAAGGGCCGCGTGCTGGCCTATCGCGTGCGCTCGATCGGCGGTACCGGCGCCTATTCGTCGGGCACCGGCAACATCATCCCGCTGATCCTCGGCCCGTTCGTGCAAACCGGCGTCTACGACCTGCCGCTGGTGCATTTCGAGGTGAAGTCGGTGATGACCAACACCGCTCCCGTCGGTGCCTATCGGGGCGCAGGCCGGCCCGAGGCCGTGTTCATCGTCGAGCGTCTGTTCGACGCGGCCGCGCGCAAGCTCGGCATGGACCCGCGGGCCATTCGCAAGGCGAACTACATCAAGCCGGCGCAGCTGCCCTACACCAACGCTGTCGGCCAAGTGTATGACTCCGGCGCCTTCGCGCATATGATGGAACGTGCCTCCGAGCTTGCCGACTGGAATGGCTTCGCCGCGCGCAAGCGAGCTGCCAAGAAGAAGGGCCTGCTCTATGGTCGTGGCCTGACCAGCTATATCGAATGGACGGGCGGCACCGTCCACACGGAGAAGGTCAGCCTGCATGCGACCTCGCAGGGCCGCGTCATCCTGCATTCCGGCACGATGGCAATGGGGCAGGGGCTGCAGACTACCTACACCCAGATGATCTCGGATACGCTCGGCATTTCCCCCGACAAGATCGACGTGGTGCAGGGCGATACGGATCTGGCCACCGGCTTCGGCAGTGTCGGCTCGCGCTCCCTGTTCGTCGGCGGGACGGCTGTCGCGGTCTCCTCGAACGACCTGATCCAGAAGGCGCGCGAGAAGGCGTCTAGCGTGCTGGAGACCTCGGTCGATGACATCGAATATCAGGGCGGCGTGCTCACCGTGGTCGGCACCGACCGCCGTATCGGCCTGTTCGAGCTTGCCGAGAAGGAGAGCGGCGCGAAGCTCAGCGTCGATTCCGAAGGCGAGGTGGACGGCCCGAGCTGGCCGAACGGCACGCACATCTGCGAGGTCGAGATCGATCCGGAAACCGGCGTGTCCCGCGTGGTGCGCTACACCACGGTCGACGACGTCGGCGTTGCCGTCAATCCGATGCTGGTCACGGGCCAGATTCATGGTGGCGTCGCGCAGGGCATTGGACAGGCGCTCTACGAAAGTGTCGCCTACGATTCCGAAGGCCAGCTTCTCACCGCGAGCTACCAGGACTATTGCATCCCGCGTGCCGACGACGTGCCGCCGATCGTGGTGACGCTCGACGATACCGCGCCCTGCCGCACCAACCCGCTCGGCGCCAAGGGGTGTGGCGAATCCGGCGCCATCGGCGGCCCGCCCTGCGTGACCAATGGCGTGATGGACGCACTTGCCGAACTCGGCATCACTCAGCTCAACACGCCGCTGACCCCGCAGAAGATATGGGAGGCGATCCGGAAGGCGAAGGCGGGCGCTTAGGGGCAAAGACGCATTTGACATCGGCTGTCGCCACAGCCCCAACTCGTCGTCCCGCGGCGCGCGTAGCGCGAGCCCGGGACCCATAATCACAGGGAGTGGTTTGGCGAAGACTGATAATATCTTGCGCCATAATCTCTCCCTGTGATTGGGTCCTGGCTTTCGCCAGGACGACGCCGGAGTACGTGGCGCGAGCGTTGCTATGCCGCAGGTACCTCCGTCAGCATGTCCTCCGCGAGCGCAATCTGGTATCTAGGCTCTCGATTCCACCGGGAGAAATTTCATGCGCAAGATCCTGACCGTGCTGGCGGCACTCGCCTGCCTCAGCCTGACCAATTGCGGCTACAACGCGATCCAGAGCCAGGATGAGCAGATCAAGGCCAACTGGTCGGAGGTGGTGAACCAGTATCAGCGCCGCGCCGATCTCGTGCCCAATCTCGTCAACTCGGTGAAGGGCTTTGCCCAGCAGGAGAAGGACGTGCTGCTCGGGGTCACCAATGCGCGCGCCAAGGTCGGCAGCATTCAGGCAACGCCGGAGGTGCTCAACGATCCTGCCGCGTTCCAGAAATTCCAGGCCGCGCAAGGCGAGTTGTCCAGCGCGCTGTCACGCCTCCTCGTCGTCACCGAAAATTATCCGCAGCTCAAATCGGATGCGCTGTTCAAGGACCTGATGTCCCAGCTCGAGGGCACCGAGAACCGCATCACGGTGGCCCGCAACCGCTACATCAAGGCGGTGCAGGATTATAACGTCACCATCCGCTCCTTCCCGACCAACCTCACCGCGATGGTGTTCAGCTACAAGGAGAAGCCGAATTTCAGCGTGGAGAACGAGAAGGAAATCTCCACCGCGCCGAAGGTTGATTTCAACCCGGCGCCTGCGCCGTCGAAATAAGCGCGTTCGACCCCGATGCGCGCCACCTCCTCCGCTGTCATTCCCCGCGAAAGCGGGGAATCCAGTACGCCGCGGCCTTCCCGTATCCCGCCGGCGTCTCTGGAATACTGGATCGCCCGGTCAAGCCGGGCGATGACAGCGAGTTTGGTGCGCGCTTGTTCTGCCTTCTCCTCGCGTGCTTTCCTCGTCCTTGCACTCTTCCTCGCTTTTGCCTTCGCCGCCGTAGCCGACGTTGCGGTGCCGCAGCTCACCGGGCGTGTCGTCGATCTGACCGGGACGCTGTCCAGCAGCGATGTCGCGTCGCTGACCTCGCGCTTACGGGACTATGAGAACCGCAAAGGCAGCCAGATCGCCGTCCTGATCGTGCCGACCACGCAGCCGGAGACGATCGAGCAATACTCGATCCGCGTCGCCGACGCCTGGAAGATCGGCCGCAAGAAGATCGACGACGGCGCGATCCTGCTCGTTGCCAAGAACGACCGCCACCTGCGCATCGAGGTCGGCTATGGCCTGGAAGGCGCGCTCACCGACGTGACCTCGCGCCGCATCATCGACGAGGTCATTACACCAAAATTCAGAAGCGGCGACTTTGCCGGCGGCATCTCGGATGGCGCCGATCGCATGATGCGCGTGATCGACGGCGAGCCATTGCCGGCACCTCAACGCAGCACGAGCTTTGAGAGCGACTTGAACGATTTCGGGCCTGTCGCGCCCTTCGCCCTGTTTGCCTCACTGTTCTTCGGCGGCATCCTGCGCTCGATGTTCGGTCGGTTGCTCGGTTCGGTTGCGACCGGTGGCGTGCTTGCGGCTGTGGCCTGGTTCATGTTCAGCTCTCTGGTCCTCGCGTTTGGCGTCGGTGCGATCGCTTTCATCCTGGCGTTCATCGCTGATGTCACTCCGACGACTGGCACCGGGAGGCGCTATTCGCGCGGTGGCTCATGGTCGAGCGGTTCTTCGGGCGGTGGCTGGAGCAGCGGTTCGTCGTCGAGCGACAGCGGCAGCTTCAGCGGCGGCGGCGGTAGCTTTGGTGGCGGCGGCGCATCGGGGAGCTGGTAGGTCATGAGCATCAAGCGCATCACCAGGCATCTCCTGCAGCACCAATGGCGCGCCAACCAGGTGTTCACGCCAAAGGTGCTCGACCGTATCGAACAGGCGATCAAGCAGAGCGAAACCGCCCATTCCGGCCAGGTCCGCTTTGTCGTCGAAGGCGCGCTCGACGGCAGGCCGCTGTTCCGCAACCAGCCAGCGCGCGAGCGCGCGCTCGATGTGTTTTCCCATCTGAGGATCTGGGACACCGCGCATAACAACGGCGTGCTGATCTATCTCCTGCTCGCCGACCGCGACGTCGAGATCGTCGCCGACCGCGGCATCGACGCCAAGGTCGGCACAGCGGGCTGGGATAACATCTGCCGCGAGATGGAGACCGAGTTCCGCGCCGGCCGGTTCGAGCACGGCGTGATCAAGGGCATCGAAGCCGTCTCGCGCGAGCTCGCAAAGCACTTCCCGCCGCACGGCCCGCATCCGAACGAGCTGCCGGACAAGCCGGTGGTGATGTGATGGGATTGGACGATCGCGACGGACTCTCCAATGTCGTCCTGGCCTTCGCCAGGACGACATTGTGGAAGCATGGCGCTTTGCCATCGCTGGTGGACGCCCTTGGCGCCGGCCCTAATCATCCAGCTTGTTCAGATCCCGCACCGACTGCATGATCGGCTCGAAGTTCGAGCGTGCGTCCAGCGCGTCGAACAGCTGCGCGGTGTCCTCCAGGAGCGCGTGCGAACGCGCAATCGCGATGCGGACGTCGTCCTGCGGCGTGTCGGAGAGGCGGCCATGGCCGGAGAGCAAAATCTTCGTGTTCAGTCCCCTGATGCGCTCGAGCGACTGGATGTAGTCGGCGATGCTGCCCGAGCCGAACACGCCGCCCATCACGCCGCCGGGCATCAGCGTGTCGGCTGCGAACAATAGCCCCTTGTCCTGGTCGAACAGCGTGATGCAGGCCGAGGTGTGGCCCGGCGTGTACATCACGTTGAGGCGGAAATTGCCGAGATCGATCAGATTGCCTTCCTCGAGCCAGATGTCGATGTTGATCGGCACGTTCGGCTCGTTGAACATTTTTCGCAGCATCGAGAAATCGTCGCGCAGCATGATCTTGTTAGCGGCTAGCCGATGCGCCGCGACATAGGTACGGCGCTCGTTGAAATGCCAGGCAGCCCCGATATGATCGAGATGCTCGTGGCTCAGCACCACCATGTCGATGTTCTCGGGCGGGCACTCGACGAAGTTCAGGCACTCTACCAGCGCCGGATAGTTCGTGGAGAGCCCGACATCGATCAGAATCGTGCGCGCCGAGCCGCGCACGAGATAGGCGTTGGCAGCGCGATTGTTGAAACGGATCTGGTAGACGTCGTCTGCAGCCTGGATCAGCGAGCAAATGTCGTTCTTCATCAGGATCGGAAACGTCGCCGGCTTGCGATCGCTCATGGTTGCGCCGTCCGATAGGTAACGGCGTTTGACGCGCGCAGGCGTTTTGACAGCGCGTCCATCACCATCAGCGCGAATGCCGGCTGCTGGCTGACGAGATAGACGAAGCGGGCGTGGTTGATCTTCATCACCTTGGTGTTCGGCGCCGCCGCGATTGCGGTCGCCGAGCGCGCCGAACCATCGATCACGGCCATCTCGCCGAAGAATTCGCCCTTGCCGAGCTTGACGATGGTGGTCCGGGCTCCGCCGCTGAGCTTGGCGATCTCGACCTGGCCGTCGAGGACGACGAACAATTCGCGGCCCGTCGAACCCTCCTCGAAGATGACGTCATCGACATCAAACTCGTTGATGCACTTCTCGATCGCCATGACATCCCCCTTTGCGCCGTGTGGCTGACGGGACGGTTAAGGCCATGTTAACCGGGGAATTTCGTCAGGCAAACAACACCTTCGCCTGATGCTGCGGCTTGGTTCGCTCGTTCCGAACGCAATTTTGCGCGTGGCCTGCCACGCCGGTTCCATGATCCCGGCCCAATTCGGCCCCGGATGAGTTCCTAAAATTTCGGTAAGCGGGTCCAAGGGTAAGGATTTCGCAAGCAATGAAAGTTACCAAAAGGTCAACCGTGACTGGAGTATTTGAGCCGTGAGCGAAGCAATGCCCGAACAGGCCGCTGAACCGCAGCCCGCCGAGGTTTCGTCGGAGGCTGGCCTGGAGACGCGCGCCGACGCCCCGTCGATCGCGCCCGACCACGAGGCACCCAAGCCGGATGCAGTTCAGCCGGAAGCCCCCAAGGCCGAAGCGCCGAAGGTCGAGCCGCCCAGGCTGGTGGTGCCCCAGCTTGATGAGGCCAAGTCGGAAGAGCGCAGGCCGGAACAACCTAAGTCAGACGAGCTCAAGTCAGACGAGCCCAAGTCGGACGAGCCCAAGTCGGACGACCTCAGGTCGGACGAGCGCAAGGCCGAGCCGAAGCCCGGCAAGCTGATCGTCATGACGCCATCAGACCGCGCCTGGGATCGCGCGGAGCCGGAGGTCAAGCTGGAGGCGAGGGATAATACGGGCGGCAAGCGCCGGCTCTCGGCAATGGCCGCTGTGGTCGCGCTCGCGGCTGTCGTCGGCGCGATCAGCGGCGCACTGGCGACTGCCGGCGTCGTGCACTTCGCCGCCAACCAGGCAGCCGCGCCGGCGCCGGTTGCGGACACCAGCGCGCTGGAAGCCTCCGTCGCGCGGATCGATGCCGATGTCGTCGCGCTGAAGGCTGGCCTCGATCACGCGTCGAAGTCCGCGACCGGCCAGTTCAACAAGACCAGCGATCGTCTCGAGAAGTTGGAGAAGGCGCAGGCCGAGCCCGCCGCCAAGCTCGCCAAGCTGTCCGAGACGGTCGACAAGCTGCGCTCGGCACAGGCTCCCGCACCCGCGCAGACCGCTGCTGCGAAGGAGACCACGGGTTCGATCGCCCCGGCTCAGGTCGCCGCCGCGACGCCTGCACCGGCGCAGGGCACACCGACGCAAACCCTTTCGGCGCAGGCGGCTGCGCTGGCCGCAGCGCCGGCGAAGCCCGAAGTTGGCCGGCTGCCGACGATTGACGGCTGGCGCCTGCGCGACGTCGCCAATGGCGGTGCGCTGATCGAGGGACACGGAGGACTCTACGAGGTCTATGCCGGCGACCCGGTACCGGGTCTAGGCCGGATCGATGCGATCCGCCGCCAGGACGGCCGCTGGGTCGTCGTCACCAGCAAGGGCCTGATCGTCGCGCGCTAACGAGCGGATTATCGAACCTTAAAGAAGGCGCTTCACCGCGATGTGAAGCGCCTTTTTGCTTGAATAGGCCTGTCGCCGCGGTGTTAGTGGAGGCATGAGCCATCGCTGTTTGCGAATTCTCGTTATCCTCGTCGCGCTATGTGCCGGCGCGCTGTCGCTGTCGGCCGCGGAGAAGGCGGGCCTGGAGCGTGGCACGGCGATCACGGATCCGCAGCAGCTAGGCAAGCTTGATCAGCACGACGTGCTGACGATCTCGCGCCTCTTGTGGCCGGAGCGGAACGCCAATTTCCCGCTCACATCGGACATGCTGTTCGCGGGGCTGCCGCAGCTTGCGCAGATCCGCCCCGCGATTGGCGCTGAGATCGATCGCTACATCGCACGGCGCAAAGCGGAGGCACCTGATGAGACCATCGGCGTCGGCGAAGGTTTCGACGTTCAACTGTTCGACCGCGCCAATCTCAACTCCCCAGACACCCGCTTCGTGCTCGCGGGCATCGTCAACCGCATGGACCGCGCCTATGTCTCGGAGGGCTCCTGCGGCGAAATCCGGTTGATCTACCGCTTGACGCGTTTCGAGCCGAAGCAAGAGGGCGACAGGGCGGCAACGCGCCTGCCGATGACGCTCAATTTCATCCTCAAGGCAGGAGATGACGGGCAGGTCGGCCCCGGCCGCAAGTCGGTGACCTGCGCGGAAATCGCCCGCCGATGGCTCGCCAACGACAATCCGCTCGATCTCGTCGAGCAACTTCCGTTTCCCCACGATGCGATGCTCGACCGCATCGAGACCAACATCCAGATCGCGGTCATGCCGAAATCGGCGAGCCACGATTTCCGCACCGACTATCTCCTGAAGGTGTTCAAATACAATTCCGACACCAAGCTGTTCGAGGAATCGACGCTGGAGAACCAGATCGACCGCGATCGCATTCTTGGCGATGACACGCTCAAGCGCGACTTCAAGGACTGGCTGCTTGCCCCCGAGCATTTTGGCGAGTTTGATCGCGGCACAGTCCTGATCCCGGAAAAATTCCTCGCAAGAGCCGCGATCGCGCCGACGCCGGCGGGACTCGATGCATCTGCGCTGCAGCCGGAATTCGGCCTGATGCGCGGAGAGGGCAAAGGCGATGGCGTTTTCACCGACCGTGACGTGGTCGGCGCACTGAAGGCTGCCGCCGAGCGCGGCATCGGATTGCAGAACGTTCGCTCGGTGGCGGGTTTTCAGCGCCGGCTCAATGACATCACCTGCGCCGGCTGCCACCAGACCCGCGGCATCGGCGGCTTCCATTTCCCGGGCGTCGACTGGCTCACGGACAAGCCGTCCACCATCGTGCCGGCCTCGCCGCATTTCTTCGGCGACCAGGTCCGCCGCCGCGACATCCTGACCGCATTCGCCGAGGGGCGGCGTCCCGATTTCTCCCGCGGCTTCGCCAGCCGGCCGCAACTCCGCGGCAGCACCGAGCTTGCGGGAACCGAGTATCAGGACGGTTGGGGGGCCCATTGTTATTTGCAGCCGCCGGGATCGGCCGGCACCGACAAGAGTTTTACGTCATGGACCTGTGGTAAAGGTCTGACCTGTCAGGCCGCTGCGGCGTCGAGCCGCATCGGCATGTGCTTTGTGAAGACGCGTTAGCCAAAACGACATTTGGATGACCGATGACGGACAGCAGCGAAGCCAACAAGGAGCGCAATCGCCAGATTGCGCGTAACGAAGAAGCCAAGCAGATCACTGGCAGCATCCGGGTCAGCAGCTGGGCGATCGTGGTCGCCGTCGTGATCGGCGCAGTGGTGGCCGCACTGATCTGGATCGCGGCGCGATCGTAGTTTCTGTCAGTTAGGACTCGTAATGCGTCAGCCGCTTCCCCGGCAGCAGATCATACGCCGAACGCCAGCCGGGCAGCGCGGCCATGCGGCCGAGCCAGGCGTGGATAGCGGGATGGCTCTCTCCGAAATCGTAGCCGTGCTCATCGCTCGGATAGTGCAGATAGGCCATCATCGAGATGTCGGCGATTGTCGGCCTCTCGCCAATTGCAAATGCGTTCCGTGCGAGATGGTGCGCGAGAATGCCGAGGAAGTCGTCGAGCCGTCGGCGGAAATGTTTCAGCACCTGTGGGTCGCCATTCGGCGTGAAGGTCCGCATGAAGCGGTAGGTCGCCATGTAGCCGGTGAGCTTGTGGTTGTCCCAGAACAGCCAGCGCAGCAGCTCGAACTTCTCCTCCGCCGTCGCGCCGCCGAAGCGGTCGTACTGGTCGGATAGTTTCAGCAGGATCGGCGCGGTCTGCGTCATCTTCACGCCGTCGATCTCGAGCACGGGAATCTCACCCATCTCGTTGACCGTCTGCCGCCACTCCTGAGTGCGCGTGACGCCACCGGCAAAATCGGTCCACACCGGCTCGAAGGTCTCGCCGCACAGTGTGAGCATCAGCGCCAGCTTGTAGCTGTTACCGGATTCGGGGAAGTAGTGCAGGCGATAGCTGGGCATGGGACCTCATGACGCGGCGCGGGATGTAGCGGTGAAATCATATCGTCCCGCAACGTCATTGCGAGCGCAGCGAAGCAATCCAGCAATGCATCCACGGAAGCGAGCTATCCAGCCAACGTCGTCCTGGCGAAGGCCGGGTCCCGGCTTTCGCCGGGACGACAGCGGAGTGCGTTGCGCCCCCTTACGCCACCGCTCCCGACGCGCGCAGTGCCTTGATCGTGGCCTCGTCGTATCCCGCCTGGCGCAAGATATCGTCACTGTGCTCGCCGACTTCAGGCGGCTTGCGCGGCTGGACCTTTCTCGTGCCGTCGATCCATATCGGGCTGTTGATGGTCAGCATGGTGTCGTTCTCGAACGGCACCAGCACCTCGTTATCGAGCATCTGCCGGTCGTTCGGGATGTCGTCGAGAATTCCGACCACGCCGAACACCAGCCCGTTGCCGTCGAGGATCTTGCGCCATTCGGCGAGATCCTTGGTCGCGAAGACCTCGTCGAAGATTCTGATCAGCTCGACCGATCGCGCGTGGCGGTCCGGCTTGGTGACAAAGCGCGGGTCGTTGATCAGATCCTCCCGCTCCATGCAGCGCGCGAGCGTCGGCCACTGCCGATCCTCGTTCAGCAGAGAAAGGATGATCCAGCGGCCGTCCTTGCATTGGTAGTGATTGGTCACCGCGTTCAGCGCGCGCTCGCGTGGCCGCCGTTCGCCGAACTTGGCGCCGCAGAGTTTTGCCTGGGCCAGCACGCTCGCCGCCCACACGCCGTTCGCCATCAGGTTGGAGGCGACGTGCGCGCCCTTGCCGGTCTTCTCGCGCTGATAGAGCGCAGTGACGATCGCGCTGTAGAGCGCCATGGCGCAGGGATGATCGCCCATGCCGGCGACCGAGCGCGCCGGCGTCGTGTCGGTGTCGGCGCGCACGAGATCCATCAGGCCGGAGCGTGCCCAATAGGCGTTGCTGTCGAAGCCGGGTTTGTTGGCCTCCTCGCCTTTCTCGCCGTAACCGGTGAAGGAGGCGTAGATCAGCCGCTCGTTCAGATACGCCAGATGGTCATAGGTGATCCCAAGCCTGGCGCGCACCTGCGGCGGCATGTTCGTGATGAAGACGTCGCTCTCGGCGACCAGCTTGTAGAGCACGGCCTGCGCGTCGGGTTTGGTGAGGTCGAGCGCGAGGCTCTTCTTGTTGCGAGCCTCCAGCAGCCAGGCGAAATTGTGCTCGCTCGAGGGATAGCCCGGCAGGTTCGGCAGATTGCGGTAAGGATCGCCCATGCCCGGCGGCTCGATCTTGATGACATCGGCGCCGAAATCCGACAGCACGGTCGCGGCAGCGGGCGCCGCGATGAAGCTTGCGCAATCCAGGACCTTCAGGCCGTCGAAAATGCCTTTCTGCATCGTGCCGCCGCTCCCGCTCGTTTCCCGCGCGCTGGAATTAGCGCGTCTTGACCCGTCGATCATTTGACCGATGTTCTGGCGGGATGCAACGTCGCAGGCAGTGGCTACTCCTCACCTGCGAGCAGGGCAGCATTGCCGCCGGCTGCGGCAGTGTTGATGGTGACGGTCTGCTCGGTGGCGAAGCGCGCCAGATAATGCGGGCCGCCGGCCTTGGGTCCGGTTCCGGACAGGCCGTTGCCGCCGAATGGCTGCACGCCGACCACGGCGCCGATCATGTTGCGGTTGACATAGACATTGCCGACCGACAGTCGTTCGACGATGGCATCGACCGTGTCGTCGATGCGCGAGTGCACGCCGAGCGTGAGCCCATAGCCGGTGCGCTCGATCGCAGCCAACACGCGCTCGAGATTTTCTGCACGATAGCGCAGGACATGCAGGACCGGGCCGAACACCTCCTCGGTGAGCTGTCCGCTATCGGCGAGCTCGAAGATATGCGGCGCCACGAAGCAGCCCTCGGGCGCACTGCCTGCAAAATGCAGATGCGCCTCGGTTTTCATTCGGGCGATGTGCGCGTCGAGCCGCTGTTTGGCCTCGCGGTCGATGACAGGCCCGATATGGGTCGCGACGTCACTGGGGTTGCCGATCTTCAATTCGCGCGCGGCGCCAGCGATCATCTCGATCATCCGGTCGGCGACGTCCTCTTGCACGAACAGGAGCCGCAATGCCGAGCAGCGCTGGCCGGCGGAGCGAAACGCCGAGGTGACGACGTCATCGGCGACCTGTTCGGGCAGGGCGGTGGCATCCGCGATCATCGCATTGATGCCGCCGGTCTCCGCGATCAGCGGCACGATGGGGCCGTCCTTGGCGGCGAGCGTCCGGTTGATGGATCTCGCGACCTCGGTCGAGCCGGTGAACACGACGCCGGCGATGTCGGGATGCGCAGTCAGCACGGCGCCGATCCGGCCATCGCCGATGACGAGCTGCAGCACGTTTGCGGGAACGCCTGCCTCATGCAGCAGCCGCACGGCATCGCGCGCGATCCGCGGCGTCTGCTCGGCGGGCTTTGCCACCACGCTGTTGCCGGCCATCAGCGCCGCCGTCACCTGACCGAGGAAGATCGCGAGCGGAAAATTCCAAGGCGAGATCGCGACGAATACGCCGCGGCCGCGCAAGGCCAGGACATTGCTCTCGCCGGTCGGTCCCGGCATCGCTTCGCCATTGCCGAACAGTTTTCGGCCCTGTGCGGCGTAGTAGCGGCAGAAATCGGCGGCTTCACGCAGTTCCGAGAGTGCGTCGTCGAGCGTCTTTCCGCCCTCGCGCTGGAGCAGCGCGATGAAGTAGGGCGCCCGCTGCTCCATGAGATGCGCGGCCTGCTCCAGCGCCGCGGCGCGGGTGCCGGCGGACGTCCGACTCCAGGCCGCAAAGCCCGTGCGCGCCGCTGCGATGGCTGCGTTCGCCTGTCCGGGCGTGGAGTCGGCGATAGGCTTGAGATCGGATGGCTCGGCGGCGACGTCGGCCAGCAGGCGATCGAGTGCGGCCCGCTCGCCGAACTCGACGCCGCGGGAATTGCGCCGCTCCGGCGCGAACAGGTCGGGCGGAAGCGGGATCTTCGGGTGATGCGCAGCTTGGGGCTTGGCGATGATGTCGGCGGGGCGTTGCAGCAGGGCGGTCATCGCCACGCGATAGTCGGCGGCCAGCGCCACGAACGACGAGTTGGCGCCGTTCTCCAGCAACCGCCGCACCAGATAGGCGAGCAGGTCGCGATGGCTGCCGACCGGTGCATAGGTGCGGCAGGCGAGTTTTGGGTGATCCTGTGCGAGCTGCTCGTAGAGCGCCTCGCCCATGCCGTGCAGGCGCTGGAACTCGAAGCCGCCGCCATCGCCGGCAAGCTCCAGCACGGTCGCAACGGTCAGTGCATTGTGGGTTGCAAATTGCGGGAAGATGCGCGGCCGCAAGGCCAGAAGCTTTTGCGCGCAGGCGACGTAATTGAGGTCGGTCATCGCCTTGCGGGTGAAGACCGGATAGCCGTCGAGTCCGCGCTCCTGCGCGCGCTTGATCTCGGTGTCCCAATAGGCGCCCTTGACCAGCCGCACCATCAGCTTGCGGTCGTAGGCACGGGCGAGGCCATCGACATAGTCGATCACGGCGACCGCGCGCTTCTGATAGGCCTGGATCGCGAGGCCAAAGCCGTCCCAGCCGGCGAGCGAGGGATCGGCCAGCGTCGCGGCGATCACGTCGAGCGACAATTCCAGCCGATCGGCTTCCTCGGCGTCGACCGTGAAGTTGAGGTCATAGGCCTTGGCGCGCTGGGCCAGATCCAGGAGCCGCGGCACCAGCTCGGTCATCACGCGATCACGGCTGATCGCCTCGAAACGCGGATGCAACGCGGAGAGCTTGACGGAGATGCCGGGCCGTTCGGGCAGGGGACGGTTGCCCGCCGCCCTGCCGATTGTTTGAATCGCGCTGGCATAGGCATCGAAATAGCGCTGGGCATCCGCCGCGGTGCGCGCGCCTTCGCCGAGCATGTCGAAGGAGTAACGCGGCTGCTCTCCGGAGCGCGGCCGGGCGCGCTCCAGCGCCTGCTCGATGGTCTCGCCGAGCACGAAATGGTTGCCCATCAGCCGCATTGCCTGCCGCGTCGCTGCGCGCACCGCGGGCGCGCCCAGCCGCTTCACCAGCCGGCCGATGGTGCCGTCCGGCGTCTCGCCGGGCTGGATCACCCGTGCCGAGAGGCCAAGCGCCCAGGCCGACGCATTGACCAGGAACGCGCTGGATTTGGTTTCGTGGTGGACGAAATCGCCCTCGCCGAGCTTGTCCTCGATGAACTGGTCGGCGGTGCGGGCATCGGGCACGCGGAGCAGGGCCTCGGCCAGCACCATCAGCGCCAGCCCCTCCTTGGTCGAGAGCGCGAATTCGCGCAGCATATCTTCGACCCCGCCGAGCCGGTCGTCACGCTTGCGGACCGCCTCGATCAGCCGCGTGGCAGTGCGGTCGATCCGCGCCTCCTGCGGAGGGGACAGGTGCGCGCTGCGCAACAGCGCAGCGGCAATCTCGGCATCATCGGGCGCGAAGGGCGCGCTGAAGGGGGAGGAAGTGGTCGGCATGGCGTGTCCTGTCTCACCTCGAAGGTAATCCCCACATCGCCGCAGTTCGATAGACAAGATAACGATTTTGCCTTAGATAATAAAGAAATGG
Source organism: Bradyrhizobium ingae (assembly GCF_055791185.1). NCBI lineage: Bacteria > Pseudomonadati > Pseudomonadota > Alphaproteobacteria > Hyphomicrobiales > Nitrobacteraceae > Bradyrhizobium > Bradyrhizobium ingae. Next base: position 70,085 of record NZ_JBVUBB010000025.1, on the reverse strand, counting down.
CGCATAAATTCCGTAGATAATATGGAACTTGATAAAATCGACCGGAAAATCCTCTCAATTTTGCAGGAGGATGGACGCATAGCCAATGTCGAGCTTGCCGAACGCATCGGCCTGTCGCCGACTTCGATCGGCGAACGGCTGAAGCGGCTGCAGCGCGAAGGTTTTGTCGAGGGCTATGGCGCACGGCTCAATCCGCACCGCCTCGGGCTAGGCCTGCTCGTGTTCGTCGAGGTGCTGCTCGACAAGACCACGCCGGACAATTTCGAGCGGTTCGCCCGCGCAGTGAAGCTCGCGCCCGAAGTGCTCGAGTGTCACATGGTTGCCGGCGGCTTCGACTATCTCGTGAAGGCGCGCCTTCCCGACATGGCCGCGTATCGGCGCTTTCTCGGCGAGACCTTGCTGTCGATGCCGGGCGTGCGCGAGACGCGAACCTATGCGGTGATGGAGGAGATCAAGCGCGACGCACCTTTGCCGGTCGGCTGAAACGGACCGTCGCGATTGTCGGGCAGGTTGTGTCGATCAGGGGCATTTTACGCGCAAAAAAGCCTATCCTCGCGCAATCGCAACGCCCGTCGTCGAATGCACCTGATCGTCTTCTAAATTTTTTTGGCCCGTTCTCCCGGATCCGATCCGGGAGACGGCGAAATGCCGGAGGGCTTATACCTTGAGGTTTTCTGCCGACGTCTTGCCCCGGTTTGCGATCTCTTCATACTCTACCGTCTGCCCCTCGTTCAGGGTGGACAGACCGGCTTTCTGCACTGCCGAGATATGCACGAACACATCCTTGCCTCCCGACGCAGGCTGGATGAACCCATAACCCTTCGTCGGGTTGAACCACTTGACCGTACCTTTGGGCATCACGTCTTCTCCGCGGGACTTTCCTCCACAAGCACGAGCCGCCAGTCCCCGCAAACCGGCCGGCTCGGTCGAAGCAGGATACACCGGAATGTTACGGGCTTGGTAGCTCAAACCATGCCGATTTCCTGCGGAAATTCGCTCAACTTCGCGGCGCTTTTGCCGCTTTTGCCCGTTTCGCGGTCATTTGACCGGCCGGCGGCCGGCAGCCACATCAATAGGTGGCAGCGAGGTAGTCGACGATCTTGCCGACATCGGCATCGTCGATCGGCGCGCCATACACCTTGATCATCTTGGTTACCTCGGCCTGCCAGAAGGCTTTCTTGTCCTTCATCGGTGGCTGGGTGTTGACGTAGTCGGCCGAGTGGCAGGCCGTGCAGTTGTTCTGGACCACGTCGAGATTGGGCCCGGGCTTGAAGGCGGCGACCTCGTCCGGATTCTGGTAGCCGATGGGAGCGGCGGTGGCGGCGCCGATGCCGGCCGCGAAAGCGAGCGTGAGGAGAACGGTGCGCTTCATCGTCAGTCTCCTTCAGACGACCGTGACACGGACGGTTTCAACGACGTTGCGCAAATAGCCGGCCGGGTTCCAGCGCGGCGTGTCCGGCTGGGTTTCGCCGCCATTGCCGGTCGCGCGGACCTTCAACTCGACGGAGCCTGCCGCGAGCTTCACCGGCAGCTTCCATTCACGGAAGGAGTACTTGCCGAAGTCCTTGCCGAGCACGGCGTTCGTCCACGTCTTCCCGCCGTCGGTCGAGACCGCAACCTCCTTGATGCCCTTGCCGCCGTCGAAGGCGATACCGCGCAGCGTGGTGCGGCCGGACTTCAGCTTGGCGCCGTCGGCGACGCTGGTGATGAAGGAGCGGATGGTGAAGCGGTTGATCGGGATCGTCGCCTTTGGCGCGGTTCCCGGCTCAACGCAATTGCAGGGCGTATCGGGGATGCGATAGGCCGACTTCATCCAGAAGCCGTCGTAGACATCGTCGATGACGGTGATCTCGTTGAGGTGCTTGACCCAGTAGGTGCCGTAGTAGCCGGGCACGATGAGGCGCAGCGGGAAACCGTTGAGGAACGGCAGGTCCTCGCCGTTCATGCCGTAGGCCAGCATGACCTCACCGTCGGTTGCGTGGTCGAGGTCGAGCGCCTTGACGAAATCCGGCGTCTTGTCGCTGACCGGGCCGTCCATGCCGTTGAAAGTGACCTGCTTGGCGCCGGCTTGCACGCCGGCCATCTCAAGCACGGCCTTGAGCGGCACGCCGCGCCAACGCGCATTGCCCATCGCACCGTTGGCGAGCTGGCCGCCGGCGACGCGCGGATCGGAGAAGCCGCGGCTGTTGCCGGAGCATTGGTTGACGGCGACAGTCTCGCTCGCCTTCATCTTGCGGATGTCTTTGAGCGAAAGTCTGAGCGGCTTGTCGACCTTGCCCTTGATCTCGAGCGTGAACTTGTCGGGATCCAGATTGTAGGGCAGGTCGGAGAGATGATAGCGGACGAAGAACGCGTTGTTCGGCGTGAGCGGGCCATCGTTGAAGATCGCGAACGGCGTCTCGAGTTGCGGCGGCCGGCTGGTCAGGCCGATCATCGGCCGCTTCTGCGGATATTTCACCAGCGGCCGCTCACCATTGGCGAAGGGCAGGGTCACGGTGTCCAGTGCCAGTGCCTTGGTCGGGCTCAGTGTGGCCGCGACTGCGGCAAGTCCCGCTCCTTTGAGCAGATCGCGTCTGTCGAACATGGTCTCCCTCCGGAGTATTTCAGTTGAGTCGCGGTCATCACCGCTGACCTTGCGATCATCTGTCGCATCGGTGCGTGCGAAGTCAATTCGTGCTTTCGCAGCGTTACCAAGGCGCTGCATCGCAGCACGGTCGCGTGTCGTCAGGCCGCGACGCGCTCGTCGCTGTCGACCACGCCGGCGAGCAGCCGTGCATCGGCGATAACGCGTACAACCATCGGCTCGTCGCGGCCGCGGATCGCGACCTCCTGTTGCGGCAGCGCGTCGTCGGCAAGGCCGGCGGTGCGGCGGACCTCGTCGGAGGCGATGGCTTCGCAGGCAAGCGCCTTGGTCATGTCCTGCAAACGAGCCGCAACGTTGACGGCATCGCCGAGCGCGGTGAACACGACGTGGTCGCGATAGCCGATGTCGCCGATGATCACCTCGCCGCCGTGAATGCCGATGCCGAAGCGGATCGGCTCGCGCAGGTCATGGCTCAGGAGCTCGTTGAGCTCGTCGACATGGCTGGCGATACTGGCTGCAGCGCGCAGCGCCTGTCGACAGGCGGTTTGTGGATTGGCCGCCAGGCCAAACAGCGCCAGCATGCCGTCGCCGACGAACTGGTTCGGCTGGCCGCCATTCTCGATCACCGCCTGCGAGACGGCGCCCAGGAAACGGTTGACGATGAAGACGGTGTCGAACGGCAGCCGCTTCTCGGCGAGCTGGGTCGAGCCGCGCATGTCCACGAACAGGCTGACGAGATAGCGCTCCTGGCCGATCCGCGCCGGTCCCGAGCCTTCCGGGCTCGCCGCGGTGTGCGGCGTGAACAGCTGGAAGAAGGAGAGATCGCAGGTCGGCCGCAGCTGGCAGGCGAGGCGAATGGAGGGATCGGTGGTGCCGACGCGCGCGAGCACGAAGGCTTCGCGCTGCGACGGCTCGGGGAGGATGCCATGATCGCCGATCACGCGGATGCGGCAGGTCGAGCAGCGCGCACGGCCGCCGCAGACGCTGGCATGCGGCACGTTGTGGCGCAGGCTCGCCTCCAGCACGGAAAGGCCCTTCGGCACGCGCACCGTTTTGCCGTTGCCGTAGGACAGCGCGATCATGCCACCGCGCCGTTCGCGCAGGCCTCGCACGCCGCGCGCGAGCAGCACGACACCGAGCAGGCCGAGATAGCCGATGGTCAGCCCGCCGGTGACGCGGTCAAGCGTGCTCGCTTGTGCGACGGTGCCGACCTGGCGCTGGGTCAGATTGGCCGCGCGCCAGTCTGCATCGTCGCTGTCAGCCGCGACGCTGCGTCCGCCCTGGTAGATGCCGAGCATCGCCAGCGTCGGGATCAGCACGGCCGCCGAGAGCAGCCAGGGCGCGGCGCGCTGGAAGAACGTCTTCATGCGCAGCCAGAAATAGAGCCCGATGCAGCCATGGATCCAGGCGACGACGAGCAGGATCGTCATCTGCCATAGCCGGGCGGAGGACGCGACGAAGAACAGGTAGAGCTCCTGCGGATAGAGCTTCTCATGTCCATAGATCGTGTGGCCGAGCCGTACGCCGATCAGGTGCGTCATCACCAGAGCTGGGATGCTGAGGCCCAGCACGAGCTGGAGCGGCTCGACCGTCTTCCAGCGGAACTGCCGGCGCTGATAGAGCGCGAAAACGCCGAGCCCGGCATGCACCAGCGCCGCCGTGTAGAACAGGATCGCGACCGGCAGGAGCTGCCAGAACATGACGTGGTAGTAGACGCCCGCCTGCATCGCCTCGACCGAGATATTGCCGAGCGCATGGTTGAGGAAGTGGCTGACCACATAGGCAAACAGGATGACGCCGCAGACCAGCCGCACCTGGCGAATGCCGGTGCCGCGGAACAGTTCGGAAAATCGTGCCAGAGCGCTTGCCATGATTCGGTTTGTATCAGCTCGTCATGTCGATCAGCCATCGTAGAGTTTAATTCCAGCCGATAACAGCTTGCCCGATCACTTGCGCGGCATGGGGCCGCATCGCTCGGTCGTCGTCCCGGGGCGCGCGAAGCGCGAGCCGGGACCCACAACCACAGGGAGGAGTTTCGCGAAGATTGGTAACCACCATCTCGCGCCTCAACCACTCCCTGGGGTTATAGGTCCTGGATCGACGCTCCGCTTCGCTACGCTTGTCCGGGACGACGCCGAAATCTCGGGCAATATCCCCTGCATTGACTCCCCCTCCCAAGTCGGTGAAAAGCCGCCCGTGACGACAGCTCCCGACATGACAGCCAAGCCCGACGGCGCCGCGCGCCGGCACTTCATCATTGCCGCGCTGGTGGTCGCGGCGATGACGGCTTTGCGCATCGTTTACGCCTCGACGCTCGAGCTGCGCACCGACGAAGCCTATTACTGGACCTGGTCGAAGGAGGGTGCGCTGAGCTTCCTCGATCATCCCCCGGGCATCGCCTGGCTGATCCGCTTCGGCACCGCGATCTTCGGCGACACCCAGCTCGGTGTCCGCTTCGGCGGCATCGTGGCGATGCTGATCACGCAATGCCTGCTCGCCGATATCGTGCGCCGTGTCACCCGCGACGCGCGCGCGATCGTGTTCGCGCTTTTGATGCCGGAGGCGGCGCTCTATTACGGGCTGCTGATGTCCAAGGTCGCGCCCGACGTCGCGATGATCCCCGTTGCGGTCGCGATGTTCTGGTCGCTGGTGCGGCTGACACAGAGCGGTGACGGCCGCTGGTGGCTCGCGGCTGGATTTTTCGCCGGTCTCGCCCTGCTATCCAAATTCACCGTGATCATGTTCCTGCCCGCTGTGATCCTCTTCGTGCTGCTGCCGGATTGGCGATGGCGCTGGCTACGCAGCCCTTATCCCTATCTCGCCGCGCTGATCGCGGTCGCCGTGTTCTCGCCGGTCCTGATCTGGAACGCGCAGCACGACTGGGCCTCGTTCCGCTTCCAGGGCGTGCGCGCGACCGCGAATTACGGCGTCTCCTGGCGTACCCTCGGCGACTATATCGGCCTGCAGTTCGGCCTCGTCGGCTTCGTCATGCTGCCGGTGGTGCTGACGGGCCTGACGATGACGGCATGGCGTGGCTATCGCACGCGCGAGCCGATCGCTATCCTGCTTTCGACCGCAGTGCTGGTACCGTTCCTCTACTTCCTCTGGAAATCGCTCACCTTGCGGGTCGGCGACACCTGGCCGATGTTCATGTGGCCGGTCGGGTTCGCTGCGGCGGCTATCAATCTCGTGACGTTGCCGCGCGAGGGCTGGTCCGAGCGGATGATCCGATCGTCAAATTTCTGGGCCAACACCGCCGTCACGACCGGCATCGCCTTCGTCGTCGTGGTGTTTCTCTACTACATGGTCGCGCCCTGGAATTTCCTCGGCAAGATCGATCCGATCGGTGCCGAGGCCGGCTATGACGAGGTCGCGGCACGCGCGCAAGCGCAGCTCGACAAGACCGGTGCGACCTGGATCGCGACGACGGACTATCGCACCTACGCCATGCTGCGCTGGCTGTTCCGCGGTCGCGTGCCGGTCATCGAGATCAACGAGCGCGGCCGCTTCCAGGATTTTCGTGATCCCGGCATGGAGCGCATCAGTGGCCATGCCGGCCTCTATGTCGGACGCGAGCCCGACAATCACCTGCCGCTGTGGAATTCATTGCCCGTCACGCGCGAGCCGCTCAAGCAGGTCGACCGCCGCTGGCGCGGCCTCGTGATGGATACCTACGCGCTGGAAAAGCTCACCGGCTGGACTCCGGAGCTGTCGCCGCCAAAGGACTCGCCGCTGTTCTGGTGGCGCGTGCTGGCGGGTGAATGCGAGATGCGCGCTCTCGCGTAGCGGCTGCGGATGCCGACTCTTGCCTTCTCTTCTTGCGGGAGAAGGTGGCACGCTAGAGCACGCTTTGACGACACAGCTGCGTGGCAAATATTCTCGTCGCCTCCGGATGTAGAAGCCTTGCGTTTCAACGGCTGACTTGATCTCGTCGCTGATTTTGAGAACTCGTTTTCTGCTCTTGCGCCACTTTCTTGGAGAGATGAGCGCGGGTAGTGCGGAGCCGTTTCTCAGGACGAGCAGATCGCGCTTATCGTTCAAGTAGACATCAAACATTTCGTCCCCCGATCGATCATCATTGAAGTAGACATCAAACTCGATCGACCAGTTTAGTGCCCGGGCCGTTCTTGCGGGGTTGCAAATGTGCAACGCCGGAGATTTTACTTCATCGAAGTTCCGTTTCTGGACGTCGGTACCATGATATGACCAGATGTTATCGCCCGCATCTTCGCGAGCAACGCCTTTCATGCGTCCGGAGCGCGGGAGCCGATTGCACGCAACGGCGACCGCATCTTCAGATAATCATTTCGCGTTGTGGTTGGATTTTCGGCCGCGGGACCGCTCTCTTTGGTTGAAGAACGAAATCAGGCTGAAACAGAAGGCTGCTATCACTAAGCCAATGTTCTAGCGGCATTGACTGCGTTCCTGTTTGCATCGGCAGAGCACGTTGATGGCTTTTTCGAATTTGCGGTGTGTGTGAAGAGGTTCACGTTGGGCCGCCGCCAATGGCGCTAAGTTCAATGCTGAAATTTGTGACCCCCGTAGTCAGAGGCGATGCACCGCCATCGTAGGCACCGTTTGCGCCTTTCCTCTGCTTTTTCAAAAGAACAACAAACGAAGAAGAATTCCCCTGTCCCCGACCCGCCCACGACGGCGAATTAGGGCTCCACTCATAGATAGAATTGTAGTGGGTATCAATTTTTCTAGGGGAGAATTTAACATGACACGACTTGCTCTGATTGCAAGCATTGCTGGCGTCGTCGTAACTGCCGGAGCATCGGCCGCAGAGCTGCCCATGTTTGAAGTGATGGGGTTTCCGATCTCGCGACATCAGGTTGCCGTCATGGGGGCAGCCAATGTTGAAGAACAGTCAGCCGTCCCCACGCTGACCCTGCAGGGCATGCCAGCTTCTCCAACTCAGATCGCGATTTTGACGCCACGTCCGACAGTGCTTCAGGCAACGGCCGAAAGGCCGACACTGACCACCGTTGGCCTCACTGTTAAACCCTGACTCACCAATGATTGGGGCGACGAATATCCGCCACTCCTAACGTTCGAAACGGGAGGAATGCCATGTTACGCGAAGTTCTCCTCGGTTGCGGCATGGCCGCTGGACTGGCCTTTTGCACGCAAGTCTGCGCCGCTGAAGGCAAATACGACATGATCAGCTGTTATGCGGGTACAGCTCACGTCCTTCAACAGGGCGAGGGCATCACAGCCGGATCATACGACGTTGCTGCCATGATGCCTGGTCAAGAGGGAACTCCGTACTATAGGATGTCGGGACGTTGTCTTGGGCAGTTCACAGTCATCAGCGGCGATTACAGTGAGGCTGGTAGTTGCCAATTCTGGAACGCAGCCGGCGACAAGGTCTTCGGCGTGTACGCTCGCAAGGGCGATCCCGCAAAAGCTGAAGGAACTTGGCACGTCGTGCAGGGGACCGGAAAATTTGAGGGGATGACGGATGAAGGCAAATGGATGCCCATAGGCCTTCCGGCCGTCCCGAACATGGCAAGCACGTGTAACCACGACTGGGGTACTTACACTGTGAAGTGAGACGCGGGCTCGCGCCGGAGACCCACCGGCATCTGCGAGCATACTCGGTCGCCCCATCGCGGAAAATGTTCGGAAATGTGGAGCGCGCCACACGGCCTGCGCCGAATGTGGAGCGCTCCACGTGTCGCGTCTGTCACGTGGAAGCGCGCATGACCCTCGATCCACACAGAAGCGCTGGATGAGGGGTTGTTCCCGCGAATGTGCGCGTGGCGCGAACGTTACTCCTCGTCGTCCTTCTTCCGCAGCAGATCCGTCGCAAGATCCGACAGCTTCGGCTGCGGCAGCGCCGCGAACGGCAGCGGGCGCGTGACGTCGATGGCGGCGAGCCCGAGCCGCGCCGTCAGCAATCCGTTGAGCACGCCTTCACCCAGCCGCTGCGACAGTTTTGCTGCAATCCCATGGCCGAGCATCTGCTGCACCAGGCTGTCGCTTGCGGCCATGCCGCCGGTGATGGCGAGATGGGCGATGACGTGGCGCAAGAGCCGGATCATGCCGAGTGCACCGGGGCGGCCGCCATAGAGCCGGGCGAGCTGGCGGATCAGGCGCAGCGAGGCCACGAACACGAACAGCACGTCGATCAGCGCGCGAGGGCTCACCGCGGTGACGATCGACACGCGCTGTGCGGCCGACGACACCAGGCGCCGGGCTTCCGCATCCAGCGGCGTCATCAGTTCGCGCTCGGCGAGGCGGATCATGTCGGCGCCGTCGATGATCTCGCCGGCGTGGTTTTGCAGCGTGGCGCGGGCGCGCGCGAGCTGCGGGTTTTGATGCGCGATGCGCAGGAGATCCTGCACGATGACGCGGCTCTCGGCGCGGTTGTCGCTGGCAAGCACGCTGGCCGCGCGTTGATGCAGCTTTTCGATGGTCGCAAGACGGACGAGGCCGAACGCCTCGCGCCCGACCACCACGGCGAGCGCGAGCGTGGTGACGAAGGCGAGAGCGAGGCCGACGATGCCGAGGCTCTCGCTGCGCGCAAAGAGATCCTCGATCAGATGTACGCCGCCAAGTCCGACCCCGAGCAGTGTCAGGCCGGCAAGGCCGGACCAGAACAGCGTGCCCCAAGGGAAGCCGCGCCGGACAGGGACCGGCGTCTCGATCGGCACGGGCAGCGCCAAAGGATCAGGTTCGGGCGTGATCTGGATCGTACTGCGGCTGAGCCGTGCGGGCTCGTCGGATTCCGTCACGACGACGCCGGGGTCGTCCAGCCGGAACGTCGCGGGCCGCCGCTGCTGGTGTCGCTCGTTCATTCCAACCTGTCTCCGATCAGGAACTGCAAGGCACGGTCAAGGCGGATGTGAGGCAGCGCCGGCTCCTCGGCGCCCTCGCGCTCGAGCTTTGGCGGGCGGAAGCGCAGGAAGCGGAAGTCGCTCGTCTCGGCAGCAGCGGTCGAAAGCCCGCGGAAGGACTCGGCGCCGTTGAACAGCGCTTCGGGATCGGCCGGAAGATCGCCCGGGAAGGTCGCCACCTCCGTATTGCCGTCGAAGAACTCGCCGCCGGCGCTTTCGCCGGCCGCGGGCGTGCCGAGGATGGACGGCAATCTGTCGCGGCCGCTCGCAACCTGCGCCTCTCGCGTCGCGCGGACGGCAGCGAGCGCCACCACGTCGATTTCGGCACCGGTGCTCTCAGCACGCGCGACAGCGCGCGAGACTGCGCGCCGCAACACGGCCTCGAGGCGGTCGTGACTGGAATGATGCAAATGATCGGCCTTGGTCGCCGCGAACAGGATGCGGTCGATGCGTGGGCGGAACAGGCTGGAGATGAAGGTGCTGCGTCCGATCCGGAAGCAGTCGAGAATGCCGGCGAGCGCTGCTTCGAGGTCGTGCAGCGCCTCAGGGCCGGAGTTGAATGCGGCGAGCGCATCGGCCAGCACGATCTGGCGGTCGAGCCGGGCAAAGTGGTCGCGGAAGAAGGGGCGCACCACGATGTCCTTGTAGGCCTCGTAGCGACGCGCCATCATCGCCCAGAGCGAGCCCTCCGGTGCCTGTCCGCCCGTGGGCAGATCGAGCGGCGCAAAGGTCAGCGCCGGCGAGCCGGCGAGATTGCCGGGCATCAAAAAGCGGCCGGGCGGCAGCAGGCTCATGGCAAAGCGCTCGTCGCGGCAGGCGCGAAGATATTCGGTGAACAGCCTAGCCGAGATCAGCGTCGCCTGCTCGTCCTCGGCAGCCTCGGGCTTGAGGGTTGCCAGATGCGCGTGCCAGTCGGCCGCCAGATGCGCCCGCGGCGCCGCGCGCGACAGCGCAAGGCTCTCCGCCGACCATTGATCGTAGCTCTTTTGCAGCAGCGGCAGGTCGAGCAGCCACTCGCCGGGATAGTCGACGATGTCGAGCGTCAGGGTGCGATCAGCGCCGTTCTGGCGCTGGTAGTCGATGACGAGGCGGAGCTCTGAGATGTCGACGGTGGAGTTGGGCCAGCGCCGGTCCTCGGTCAGCGCACGCAGATGGTTTTCATAGTCGAAGCGCGGCACGGCATCGTCGGGTTGCGGCGCGAGTTTTGCACGTGCGATGCGGCCGGAGGCAAAAGCCTCGAATACGGGAAAGCGGCCGCCGCGCGTCAGCCCATGGATCAGCGCGGTGATGAACACGGTTTTACCGGCCCGCGACAGGCCGGTGACGCCGAGCCGGACAGTGGGGTTGAAGAAGTGCTCGCCATAGTCGAGCAGCGCGCGGGCCGACAAGCGCGCCTCTTCGACCATATCCTGGAAGCTGAATGCCATGGGGGAGGCGAGAGATCTCGTGGCGGCGGAGTACGCAAATTGGACTAGTCACAAAGGTGGCAACTGCCTGAGGAAAATCAAGCTTCATACTTCCACCGCGTTTTTCGGGTGAACCAGCCTTTGAACGCCATGCCGACCACGAAAGACCCACATAAGAGTGCCACAGCGTCGCCTTCGAGCTGCCATGACCGTCTTCAGATTGAAACAACTTGCGTCCACCTCCGTCCATGCCGCAGCCGACGTCATCGGCTGGGACTACGACCGTGCCGAGTTGATCGCCGACGGCGTCATTCACGCCATCGGCGTGCTGACGGGCATCGTCGCGGCGACCGTTCTGGTGGTGCTGGCGGTGGTCAATGCCAGCACGGTCGACATCATCGGCGTCTCTGTCTATGTCGCCGGCCTGCTTTCGATGCTGGTGCTGTCGGCGACCTATAATCTGTGGCCGGTGTCGCCGGCCAAATGGATATTGCGACGTTTCGATCACTCGGCGATCTATCTCCTGATTGCCGCGACCTACACGCCGTTCATCCTGGAACTGAAAGACAGTACCTTCGCGCTGGCGCTGCTTTTCGGTGTCTGGTGCGTGGCGATCCTCGGCATCGTGCTCAAGCTCGGCTGGCCCGGCCGGTTCGATCGCGTCGCGGTCGGTATTTACCTCGCCATGGGCTGGAGCGGCCTGATGCTCTACGACGCCGTGGTCAAGGCGCTGCCGACCATGGCGCTGTGGTTCGTGGTCGCGGGCGGCGCGCTCTATTCCTTCGGGGTGATCTTCCACGCCTGGCGGCGCCTGCGTTTCCAGAACGCGATCTGGCATGGCTTTGTGTTGGCCGGCGCGGCGTGCCATTATACCGCGGTGCTCGATCTCGTCCTGAGCTGAGCGTGATGGAAGCGGTATAGTGGCATAAGAGGAGACGTCGGATGCAGGTGGCCGGCAAGGTCGTGGTCGTCACCGGCGGCGCCAATGGCATCGGCAAGGCGCTGTGCGAGGTGTTTCATCGAGCGGGTGCGGCCAAGGTCGTGGTCGCAGATATGGAGGCCGCCGGCGCGCGAGCGGTGGCGGCGACCGTGAACGGTGCAGCCTTCAAATGCGACGTCGCCCAGGAAAAGGAGATCGCCCACGTCATCGAAGAGACGGAGCGCCAGTTCGGCCCGATCGAGCTGTTCTGCTCCAATGCGGGCATCGGCGGCGGCTTCGATCCCTTATCAGTGAACGCCGGCGGCTCATCGGATGAGCCCTGGCAGCGGAGCTGGGCGATCCACGTCATGGCCCACGTCTACGCGGCGCGGCACCTTGTCCCGCGCATGAAGGCCCGCGGCGGCGGCTATTTCCTCAACACCATCTCGGCCGCGGGCCTGCTCTCGCAGGTCGGCAGCCCCGCTTATTCGACGACGAAACATGCCGCGGTCGGCTTCGCCGAAAACCTCGCGATCTCGCACAAGGCGCACAACATCAGGGTGTCGATCCTGTGCCCGCAGGGCGTCGACACCAACATGCTGCGGGGGATCCCCAAGGGCCCGCAAAGTGGCGACGGCGACCTCTCGCCCGAGCAGGTCGCGAAGGATGCGCTCAACGGCATCGAGCAGGAAACCTTCCTGATCCTGCCGCACGCGCAGGTGCTCAGCTACATGCGCAACAAGACCGAGAACTACGACCGCTGGATCGGTGGCATGGCCAAGATCCAGGCGAAGATGCGGGAAGATTTCGGGAAGTGACCGGAGGTCATTCCAGGGCGATGCGAAGCATCGACCCCGGAATCTCGAGATTCCGGGTTCGGTCCTGCGGACCGCCCCGGAATGACGCTGGTTAGCTCTTCTGCGCGTACAGCAGCGGCACGGCGGAATCGACGATGACCTCGACGAGACTCGTGCCCTTTGCGCTCAGTCCCCGCTTTAGCGCCTCGCCAAGCTCCGCTGCCTTCGTCACCCGCACTGCGTCGCAGCCCATGCCTTCGGCGAGCTTGACGAAATCGATGCCGGGTAATTCCAGCCCTGGCACGTTGCGCACTTGCATGACCTGGCTGAAGGAGCGCATCGCGCCGTAGCCTGAATTGTTGATGATGACGACGGTCAGCGGCAGCTTGCGCTGTGCAGCGGTCCACAGCGCCTGAAACGAATACATCGCCGAGCCGTCGCCGATCAGGCACACCGTGCGGCTGTTCGGCTTGCCCATGGCCATGCCGACGGAGGCGGGCAGCGAATAGCCGAGGCCGCCGCTCGACATCGTGTAAAAACTGTCCTGGCCGCGCATCGGCATGAACTTTTGCATCGCCGGCCGGTGCGACGGCACTTCCTCGACCAGCGAAGCGCCCTCCGGCATCGCTTCGGACAGCGAATGCAGCAGGAACTCGACCGGCAGCGGATCTGCCGGTTTCGGCGCTGGCGGCAGGGTGCGGCCCATCGGCGTCGCGCGCTTGCTTTCCGGCAGCAGGTCGAGCAGCGCATTCAGCGCCGGCTTCATGGTCGCGACGATGCTGGCGCCGACCGGCGCCACCGCGGCGGCATCCGGATCGTCGGTGATCTGGAAAATGATCGTTCCGCCGTCGAAGATCGAGGCGTGCCCCTCGACATGGAACGTGAACACCGGGGCGCCGATTACGACGACGAGATCGTGTACGCTCAGAGCATCCGAGAGCTGGCCCGGCGAGGCATGCAGAAAGCCTGCGAATTGCGGATGGCGCTCCGGGAAGGAGCAGCGCGCCGAGAACGGGCTGACCCAGACGCTGGCCTTTGCTTTCTCTGCTACGCGCACCATGAGATCGACGGCACCGGCACGGTCGATGCCGGGGCCGACGACGAGGGCAGGGTGCTTGCTCGCGGTGAGCGCGGTGACCAGCGCCTTCATCGCCTCGGGCTCGGGTCCGAGTTCTCGGCTGACCTTGCGTGCTTCGGCCGGCGTCGCCGCATGCGTCCAGTCGTCGATCGGAATCGAGACGAAGGTCGGGCCGCAAGGCGGCTGCATCGCGGTGTGATAGGCGCGCGCGATCGCGGCCGGGACATCCTCGGCGCGCGCCGGCTCGACGCTGTATTTGACGTAAGGCCGCGGGAATTCCGATGCGCGCTCGGCGTAGAGGAACGCCTGCAACGGCAGGATCGAGCGCGCCTGCTGGCCTGCGGTGATGACGAGCGGCGTCTGGTTGCGATGGGCGGTGTAGATGTTGCCGAGTGCGTTGCCGACGCCGGCGGCTGAATGCAGATTGATGAAGCCGGCATTGCGTGTGGCCTGCGCATAGCCGTCAGCCATGCCTACGGCGGAAGCTTCCTGAAGCGCCAGCACATAGTCGATGTCGTCGGGCCAGTCGCTCAGGAACGGCAGCTCCGTCGATCCCGGATTGCCGAACACGCGCTTGATGCCGAAGCCGCGCAACAAGTCGAATGTTGCCTGCTTGACGGAGACGGATTCGCTGCCGGTTTTTCCGTTCTTTGACATTGTTTCCGTCCCTTGTTGTTTATTGAAGCTGCCACCGCCGTCATTGCGAGCGAAGCGAAGCAATCCAGACTGCCACCACGTTAACAGTCTGGATTGCAGCGTCGCGGAGCTTGTCATCCGGCCCGCCGAAGGCGGGACCGGGTGGCTCCTCGTAATGACGAGGAGAGTGTATCACCACACTGCCGTCCCCTTCATCGTCGGCTGAGCCTCCGCGTTCGCCGTCCACAGCTCCAGGCCAGCTTCGGTCTCATTCGCGTTGACCGAGAACTCCGTGCCTTCAAACAGTGGCTGCAAGCCGCGATATGAAAACTTCTTCGGCGCCTTGCCGCCCCGCAGCTTCGCCGCCATTTCGATAATCAGCGCCGCCTGAAGCGGCCCATGGAAGATCAGGCCCGGATAGCCCTCGACCTTGGTGACGTAGTCGCGGTCGTAATGGATGCGGTGTCCGTTGAAGGTCAGCGCGGAGTAGCGGAACAGCAGCACGGGATCGGAGACATGCGTCTCGCGATGCTGCGCCTTGGGCGGCTGGGGCGGAGCCTTGGCCGTCGCAGGCTGACTGCTCGTCACTTCGCGATAGACGATGTCCTGCCGCTCGCGAATGGCGACGCCGCGTGGCGAGGTGATGGTGTGCTCGACCGCGACGAAGCACAGCGTGCCGGTCGAGCCGGTCTTGACCGTGACGTCGGCGATGCGCGAAGTCCGGGTCGCGTCATCGCCGACGCGAAGTGCGTCGACGAACTCGATCTCGCCGCCGGCCCACATCCGGCGCGGCAGCGGCACCGGCGGCAGGAAGCCACCGCGGCTGGGATGACCGTCGGGGCCGAGCATCGACATCGGAGACACCGGTTGCGCCAGGCACCAATGCGCCGTGAACGGTGCGGCGTCGCCCTTTCTGGGCTCGCCGACCTCCTGGAACAGGGTCGCGCGCAGGCCCTTGACGAGCTGCGCGGTGACTGTGTCGGTCGCCTCCTGGGTGCGGCCGATCCATTGCCGCAAATGATCGATGTCGAGCTTCTCGGTCATGACGCCTCGCGCTTGTTACTTCTCCTGGCCGGGCCGTTCACCAATGGCGGGCACAGCGCCGTAGCCGCGCGTCTCGCCGACGATGATCGGCGCCGGCGCGGGATAGCTGACGCGGCCGTTCGGCGTGTCGACCTCGATGCGCCTCAAATGTGGATGAGTGGAGAGATCGGCCATGGTGTTGACCTCGGCAAACGCGATGTCGGCATCCGACAGCCGTTTCAACAATTCATCGCGAGTCATCTTCTCGAAACTGTCTGCGACCGTCTTGTCGGTGAAGTCGCGGTTGCGCACGCGCTCGACCATATTGGCGACGCGGGGATCGCTCGGTAGCGCAGGCTGGTCCAGCACCTCGGCGCACAGCGTCTTCCATTCGCGCTCGCTCTGGATCGAGATCAGAATGTCCTTGCCGTCTTTTGAGGTGAACACGCCGTAAGGCGCGATCGAGGGATGACGCAGACCCATGCGCTTCGGCGGATTGCCGGCTTCGGCATTGAGCAGTGGCACGGTGAGCCAGTCCGCCATCACGTCGAACATGGAGATGCGGATGTCGGCGCCCTTACCCGTGCGTCCTCGTGCGATCAGCGCTTCCAGGATTGCGGCATGCGCGGTCGCGCCGGTCGCGACATCAACGATGGATACGCCGACGCGCGAGGCGCCGTCGGGATTGCCGGTGATCGATGCAAGTCCGCTTTCGGCCTGGATCAGGAGATCATAGGCCTTGCGATGCGCATAGGGGCCCTCGTCGCCATAGCCTGTGATGGTGCAGGAGATCAGCTTCGGATGGTCGCGCAGCAATCGCTCGCGCGAAAAGCCGAGCTTGTCCATCGAGCCGGGCTTGAGGTTCTGGATCAGCACGTCGGCGCTCGCGATCAGCTTTTCAAGCTCCGCGCGCCCTTCCTTGGTCGACAGGTCAGCTACCGCCGATTGCTTGCCGCGGTTGAGCCAGACGAAGTAGCTGCTCTGGCCCTTGGCCGCTGCGTCATAGCCGCGGGCGAAATCGCCCTCGGGACGCTCGATCTTGATCACCTCGGCGCCGGCATCCGCGAGGCGCGACGAGCAGAACGGCGCCGCGACCGCCTGCTCGACCGCAATCACCCTGATCCCGTCAAGTGCTCCCATGGCGCGACCTCAGTATGAGCGGGGCATGCCGAGCACATGCTCGGCGATGAAGGACAGCACGAGGTTGGTCGAGATCGGCGCGACCTGATAGAGCCGCGTCTCGCGGAATTTTCGCTCGACATCGTATTCCTCGGCGAAGCCGAAGCCGCCATGGGTCTGGATGCAGGCGTTCGCCGCTTCCCAGGACGCATCCGCGGCCAGCATTTTTGCCATATTGGCCTCCGCGCCGCAGTCGAGCCCGGCCTCGTATTTGCGTGTCGCCTCCTTCACCATCAATTCAGCCGCGCGCATCGAGGCGTAAGCCTTGGCGATCGGGAACTGGATGCCCTGGTTCTGGCCGATCGGCCGGCCAAACACGGCGCGCTCCTTGGCGTAGTTCGAAGCCTTTGCGATGAACCACTTCGCATCGCCGACGCATTCGGCCGCGATGAGGATACGCTCGGCATTCATGCCGGAGAGGATGTAGCGAAAACCCTTGCCTTCCTCACCGATCAGGTTTTCCGCGGGCACTTTCATGTCCGCAAAGAACACTTCGGTGGTGGCGTGATTCATCATGGTGCGGATCGGGCGGATTTCGAGGCCCTTGCCCCTGGCCTCGCGCATGTCGACGATGAACACCGAGAGCCCGTCGGTGCGCTTCTTGGCCTTTTCTTTCGGCGTGGTGCGCGCGAGCAAAATCATCAGGTCGGAATGCTCGGCGCGGCTGGTCCAGATTTTCTGGCCGTTGACGATGTAGTGGTCACCCTCGCGGCGGGCGAACGTCTTGAGCGAAGAGGTGTCGGTGCCGCTGGTCGGCTCGGTGACCCCGAAGGCTTGCAGGCGCAATTCGCCGGTCGCGACTTTCGGCAGATACTTGGCCTTCTGCGCGTCGCTGCCGTGTCGGAGCACCGTGCCCATGGTGTACATCTGGGCGTGGCAGCCGCCGCCGTTGCAGCCGGCGCGCTGGATCTCCTCGAGGATCGCGGCCGCCGCCGACAACTTCAGCCCTGCGCCGCCATATTCCTCGGGGATCAGCACCGAGAGGTAACCCGCCTCGGTGAGCGCATCGACGAAGGCTTTTGGATAGGCCATCTCGCGATCGAGCTTGCGCCAGTATTCGCCGGGAAACTGCGCGCAGAGCTTTGCGACGGCTTCGCGGATATCCGCGTGATCGTCGTTGTGTTGTTCTTGTTGGGTCATGGCGTTTCCCGTTGGGTTCGTTCGAGAGGATAACGCAGGACGATCCTCCGGCGTTGTCTGGACAGCGCCAACCCCCTATGCTCATTTGCTATAGCGTATGGAGTAGCGTTCAAAGATTGGCAAGCATGGATTTCCGTCAGCTCAGGACCTTCAGTTGCGTGGCCGAGCTCGGCAGCCTCTCCAAGGCGAGCGATACCCTGCGGGTCGCGCAGCCGGCACTGAGCCGGCAGATCAAGCTTCTGGAACACGAGCTGCGCACCGAGTTGTTCACCCGCAATGGCCGCGGCATGGTGCTGACCGAGGCCGGTCGCCTGCTGCTCGCGCGCACCTCCGGCATCGTCCGCCAGATCGACCAGATCCGCGACGACATCCAGTCGGCACAGGGCCCGCTCTCGGGCCACGTCGTGCTCGGCCTGGTTCCGACCGTGAGCTGTGTGCTGTCGGCGCGCTTCGCTCGCCGCTGCGTCGAGACCTATCCGGGCATCACGCTGCGCATCGTCGAGAGCTACAGTGGCCATCTCGTCGAATGGCTGCATCGCGGCGAGATGGATCTTGCGATCCTCTACGGCCGCTCGGCTGATCTGCACCTCACGGTGCAGAGCCTGGGGCGCGACAACATCGTTGCGGTCGGCCCGCTTGGCTGCGGGCTCGCCCGCAAGAAGAGCGTCGAGATCGGCTGGCTGCTCAGGCAGCGGCTGGTGCTGCCCAGTCATTCGCACGGCCTCCGGGCGCTGATCGAGCACGCGGCCGCGCAGCGCAAGATCAAGCTCAACGTCCAGCTCGAGGCGGATTCGTTCCGCGTGCTGACGAGCCTCGTCGAGGAGGGCCTCGGCTTCGCCCTCCTGCCGCCCTCGTCAGTGCAAGCTGAGGTCGCGGACGGGCGGCTGGAAACCGCCAGTGTCTCGAAGCCGATGACGCGCGAGCTCATTGTTGCCTCTCCGATCGACCGCCCGGCGTCGACGGCAACCGTTGCCGTCACCGCGCTCCTGCGCGAGGAAGTGGCAGCCTGCCGCAAGGACGGCATCTGGGACATCAGGCTTGCCTGAGCCGGTCGACGCTGGTCACAGCAATGTCCTAGGGCAATGAGCCGAGCTGCTCTCATCCCATCTGGCGCGAGCAGTTATGCCAGATTTTTATAACGCGCCGGTCCATCCGCGCAGTCATTGCGAGCGCAGCGCGTCATCCCCACCGTCATCGCCCGGCTTGATCGGGCGCCAGTACTCCGAAACGGGAGTGGCTTATTCGATGGTCGCGGCGCACTGGATGTCCCGCTTTCGCGAGGCATGACAGGGCTTGCCACTCCTCACGCACGCTACCCCGGAATCCTCACCGGCAGCGTCTCGTAGCCCTTGATGAAGCTCGAATAGATCCGTCGGGGCTCGCCGACTACCTCGATGCGATCGAAGCGCTGCAGCATTTCCTCCCAGACGATCCTCAGCTGAAGCTCGGCGAGCCGCATGCCGACGCAGCGGTGGATGCCGAAGCCGAAGGACAGATGCGTGCGCGGCCGCGGCCGGTCGATGATGAAGTCGTTCGGCCTCTCGAACATCTCCTCGTCGCGATTGCCGGAGACATACCACATGACGACGCGGTCGCCCTTCTTGATCTCCTTGCCGCCGATCTCGGTATCCTGCAGCGCGGTGCGCCGCATATGCGCGAGCGGGGTCTGCCAGCGGATCACCTCAGGCACCATGGAATCGATCAGCGCCGGATTGGCGCGAAGCTTGTCGTACTGCTCGGGGTTCTCGTTCAGCGCCAGCACAGAGCCGGTCATCGTGTTGCGCGTGGTATCGTTGCCGCCGACGATGAGCAGAATGATGTTGCCCATGAGGTTGTCGGGGTCCATGAAGCGCGTGGCGTCATTATGGGCCATCAGCGACAGCAGGTCGTTGCGCGGGGCGGAATTGACGCGCTCGTTCCACAGCCTGGACATGTAGGCGTAGCATTCGTCCATCTCCTTCCGCCGCTCCTCGGCGGATGCGACGATACCGCTCTTGGGCAGCGCGGTAGAGACATCCGACCAGCGCGTCAACTTGCGCCGCTCCTCCCAGGGGAAGTCGAAGAGAGTGGCCAGCATCTGCGTCGTTAGCTCGATCGACACGCGCTCGACGAAATTGAAGGTCTCGTTGCGCGGCAGGTTATCCAGCACGGTCTGCGAGCGCTGTCGGATCAGCTTTGCCAGCTCGTCCAGATGCGTCGGTGTGAACATCGGCGACACCGTCTTGCGCTGTGCCGAATGCGTGGGCTGATCCATCGCGATGAAGCTCGGCCAGTCGTAACCGGCCGGCACGTCGCGAATCGCGATGCCGCCGAGCGTCGAGTCGGACGAGAAGATGCCGTGATTGGTGTCGACATGCATGATGTCATTGTATTTCACCACCGACCAGTAGGGCTCGATCGGTGCGTTGGTGCAGTAATGCACTGGCTCTTCCTTGCGTAGCCGCTCAAACCATGGCCACAGCGTGTCATCCTGGAACAGCCGCGGAGCGCCTGGGTGGTAATCCTTCAATGGCGTCGCATAGGCCTCCTCGCGCGCCCGGCGCATGCGTTCGGCCTTGTCGGTCCTGACCGGAGTTTGGACGTTCATGGCTGGTTACTCCAGTTTTCGCGAATCACGCCGCAATCCTGACCGGGAGCGTCTCGTACCCCTTCACGAAACTCGAATATACCCGCTTGGGTTCGCCGATTACGTCGATATGATCGAAGCGCTTCAAAATCTCTTCCCAGATGATCTTCAGTTGCAGCTCTGCAAGCCTGAGGCCGACGCAACGGTGGATGCCGAAGCCGAAGGAGAGATGAGTGCGCGGCCGGACGCGGTCAATGATGAATTCGTAGGGCTTTTCGATCGCCTCCTCGTCGCGGTTGCCCGAGACGTACCACATCACGACCTTGTCACCCTTCTTGATTTGCTTGCCGCGAAACTCGAAATCGGCAAGCGCGGTGCGGCGCATATGGTGGAGTGGCGTCTGCCAGCGGATCACCTCGGGCACGAAACTGTCCAGCAGCGCGGGATTCTCCCGCAGCTTGCGGTATTGCTCCGGATGCTGGCTCAGCGCGTAGATCGAGCCGGACATGGTGTTGCGCGTGGTGTCGTTGCCGCCGACGATCAGCAGGATCAGGTTGCCCAAGAAGTTCTTGGCGTCCATGTCGCGCGTCGCCGCGCCATGCGCCAGCATCGAGAGCAGATCGCTCTTCGGCGGCTGCGCGATGCGCTCCTTCCACAGCCGCGAAAAATAGGTCGCGCATTCCAGGAGTTCGGCCTGCCGCTGATCCTCGGTAGCGACGAGGCCGCCGGAGCCGGGAATGGTGGTCGCGACATCCGACCAGCGTGTCAGCTTGCGACGGTCTTCCCAGGGGAAGTCGAAGAGCACCGCGAGCATCTGGGTGGTGAGCTCGATCGAGACGCGGTCGACCCAGTCGAACTGCTCACCGCGTGGCAGATTGTCCAGGCACTCGGCCGAGCGCTTGCGGATGTTGAGCGCGAGCTCGTCCAGATGTGTCGGGGTGAACATCGGCGCCACGGTCTTGCGCTGGGCCGCATGACGGGGCGGGTCCATGGCAATGAAGCTCTCGCGGCGCAAATCGGGATCGATGTCGCGGATGGTGATCCCGCCGAGGGAAGCTGCCGAGGAGAACACCGAATGGTTGGTCTCGATCTCCATGATGTCGTTGTACCTCGTCACCGACCAGTACGGGCCGAACATCGAGTCCTTGCAATAGTGCACGGGGTCTTCGCGGCGCAGGCGATCGAAATACGGCCAGAGCGCATCGGTCCTGAACAGTTCGGGATCGCCGGGATCGAACTGCTCCAGCGGCAGCGATGCGGCGCGCTCATGCAAGCCCTCGCGCGTGACTGTGCTCTCGATGGTCCCATGCATGACCGGCTCCCTTTTTAGCCGCGCGCGTTTTTGTTGAATTCTGCGCTGCGGTATTTGCCCTGCAATTACAACCCGTTGCGTGCGTCGGGGCAAGGGCGAGTTTTGCCATATCCGGATTTGTGAGCGCGCCGACGAGCGTGATCTGGCGCACGCTGAGGAAACGGAAATTGCCGACGAAATCGCCTCAGCGAAGGTCCCGCTCGAACCGGCTCGTGCCGGGGATCGACCAACCGCCGATAGTTTGCTCTAATCGGATTCGCACTTAAAGGTTGATTTATGAATGACTTGCAATGGGCCCCGATCGGCCCGCCCAGCCCGGCTTCGCCGCCGCCATTGCCGCCGGCGCAGATCAACTTCACCGGCGACCGCAGCGAGTTTCACCGGATAGTCACCAGGGGCGCAGCGCTCGAGCTCGTCACCTTCGGCTTCTACCGCTTCTGGCTCGTCACGGACGTCCGCCGGCATCTCTGGTCTAACACCTCGGTCGATGGCGACGCTGCCGAATATACCGGCCGGGCCAAGGAGCTCCTGATCGGCTTCCTGTTTGCGCTGGCGATCCTGGTGCCGATCTATCTCGCCTATTTCCTCATCGGCACCGAGTTCGAACGCTGGCAGAGCTTTGCCTCAACGCCGCTGTTTATCGCCTTCTACGCCTTTGGCCAGTTCGCGATTTTCCGCGCGCGGCGCTACCGTCTGACGCGGACGGTGTGGCGTGGCGTGCGCTTCTGGATGGACGGATCTGGCTGGGCCTATTCGCTCCGCGCCATGCTCTGGGGCTTGCTCGTGCTCCTGACGCTCGGTCTTGCCCTGCCGTGGCGTGAGGCCTCGCTCGAACGCTACAAGATGCGTCACACCCATTACGGCGACCTTTCCGGGGATTTCGAAGGGACCGGCTGGCAGTTCTTCAAGCGCGGCTGGCGGCTGTGGCTGCTGAGCCCAATCGCAATCGTGATCTTCCCGCTCGCGCCGATCTTCTATGCCGAGTTCAAGGCGCGTGAATGGCGGTGGTGGCTGTCGGGCATTCGCATCGGCAGCGTGAGTCTCTCCTCGGACCTGCCGCATGATGCTTTCTACGGCCTCTACTGGAAGGTGATCGGATGGTGGCTGCTGCTGTCTGTCCTGTTCGGCCTCTATATGGCCGGATGCGCCGGGATCGTCGTCGCGGCAACCGGCGTGCCGCTTGGGCCCGACGGATTTGCGCGCAACATCCCGCTTCTGGTGATGGCCGTGCTCGGCTATCTGGCTCTGGCTCTTGCAGTAAACGTCATCATGCGCATCTATCTCCAGCGGGATCTCTGGGTCAAAGCGCTGGAATCGACAGATGTGCATGGTATTGCGGCGGCCGCGAACGTACGCTCGCGTGGCGGACTTGCCAGTGCGCTCGGCGAGGGCTTCGCCGACGGGCTTGACGTCGCGGGCTTCTAGGTCGTGAGCGAGATCACCGGACAGACCGAGGCTGCGAGCGCCGCCGCGAAATCGACGATCTATTTTGACGGCGCGTCGAGCCGCCGCCGCAAGGTCACGCTGAGCTTCAGTGAGCGGCTTGAGATCCGCGAGGACGGCGACGAAGGACCGCTGACTACGCACTGGTCCTATGACGACATCCGGCGCGCCGATAGCCCTCCAGGTATCCTGCGCCTGTCGTGCACCTCCGCGCCGCCTCTGGCGCGGCTCGAGCTTCGCGAGGCGCCGCTCGGGCGCGAGATCGCCGCGCGCTGCCTGCGGCTCGACGAGCACCAGGCGGGTCGCCGCGGCGTTGCAAAGATCGTCGGCTGGTCGCTGGCCGCGGCGGTCTCGATCGTCGCGGTCGTCCTGTTCGGCGTGCCGCTCGCGGCCGACCGGCTTGCACCGCTGGTACCGGAGCCGCTGGAACGGCGGATTGGCGATGCCGCCGAGGTGCAGGTCAAGGCCGTGTTCGGTGGCCGCGTGTGCGACAACCCGAACGGGCAGGCGGCCTTCGCCAAGCTCATGAAGCGCCTGCGCGACGCTGCCGGCCTCGACGACACCGTGAAATCTGCAGTGTTGCCGACCGGGGCGCCCAACGCCTTCGCGTTGCCCGGCGGCAAGGTCTATCTCCTGAACGGGCTGCTCAACAAGGCCGAGAATGTCGACGAACTCGCCGGCGTGCTCGCGCACGAGCTCGGTCATCTCAAGCACCACGACAACATGCGCGGCCTCATCTACAACGGCGGCACCTCGTTCCTGATCGGGCTCTTGTTTGGCGATGTCACTGGTTCAAGCGCCGTGATCTTCGCCTCGCGCAGCGTGGTCGAAGCCTCCTATTCGCGCGAGGCCGAGACGGCCGCAGACACATTTGCGATCGACGTGATGCACGCGCTCGGCCGCTCGCCCAAACCCGCCGCCGAACTGATGTTCCGTATCACAGGCAAGGAAGGCGGAAGCGGCTTTACGATCCTCGCCAGCCACCCGCTGACCGAAGATCGCCTTGCCCGCATGACCAAAGAGGACCGTCCCGCCAGCGGCGAGCCGCTCCTGAGCGCGCAGGAGTGGGGAGCGCTGAAGGGCATCTGCGGTGGAACGGGGAAGGTCTGAGCGCTGGCGTGGAACCATGGGTTTCGCGGGCCCTACCGGCCGATCATTATCGCGGCCTACTAACCGCGGCCCTGCCGCCGCGGACCACGCATCGGCGCTCCCTGCCAGTACGGGTTCTCCAGGCACATGGCCGCAAGTCCCGCGGCCGTCGTGCGGCACTGTTCGATCGAAACATAGCTGCAGTCGATGATGGTGGTGCCGCGCACATGCCACGACTGCAGGCACACGGGGTAGCGCGGGTCGTAGCGTTGCGCCGTGGCCGGAGTGGTCGCAAGCATCGCCGCGCCCGCCAAGATCAGCAAATGAAGCATACGCATGTCGCGACTCTTTTCAGGCTTTCGACGGGATGTCGCCCTTACTGGATCGTTGCATTCACCGTGATGACCGATCTTCCCGAGCCATACGGACCTTCCCCCGTGCCGTAGATGGCAAAGGTATCGTTGCCCTTGTAGCCGCGTGGAGCCGTGTAGGTAAAGGTCGTGACGTTGAGTTGCCTCAGCGCCCCGCGCTCAGGTTTCTGCGAAATGCCCGAGCTCTTCATCATGCCCGGTATTCTGATTGGGAATTTGCATGTTTCGCCCGACCTCACGGCGAAGTAGGCCGTCATGTCGACGCCGAAGCTGGATGGCGAGCCGGTGACCCGGCAGTCGGCTGCGAGAGCCGAAACCGGCATCAGGCCCAGTGTAGCCAGTGCCAGGATAGAAAACCGCATGGCCGACCTCCCGAGACTCCTGGGTTTTCAGAATTTAGAATCCGAGCGCGCCAACAGCTCTTGATTTGAATCAAGGGGCGGCGCAGGAGAACCTGCGGGAGAGGTGATGGATTTGGCTTCGCCCCGGCATCGGACACGCGGGAAAGAGCTGCGCGAATGCCGAGTTTCATGACGCTCCCATGGGCGCTGGTCGGCGCCCATGGGAATTATTCCGAAGGTCGGCGCCGGCTTGTCAGCGCAGGATATCGCGCAGCACCTCGCCGTCGACGTGATGGGGTCTCACTCCCAGGATATGCATGATAGTCGGCGCCACGTCGACATTGTGCATGCGCCGGATCGTCTCGTTGCGGATCTGCGGGCCCGCAGCAATAAAGGTCGCGCTCATCACCGGCAGCTCGGGGTCGTGGCCATGGGCACCATAGAAGTTCGGCATCGACAGCGTGGTCGTGGCCGAATTGAACGGCGCATCGCCAAGGCGGGCGACGCCGGGGCTCTGGATGCCGTCGAAGTTGTAGCCCGGAGCCATCAGCGCGAACACATCACCGAAATCCTGGCCGATGGTCTTGCTGGTGCACTGTCCGGTCGCCGCCTCGCATTGCAGCGGCCGGCTCTCGACCACCGTGAAGATCCGACCGTCCTGAAGCGAGTAGTTGAACCGCGGGTTAGGATCGACCGCGTTCTTCACCGCATCGGTAATCTGCGCGACCAGCGCATTGTAGGCCGCGGGATCAACCGTGCCGCCCGACTCGCGCTGCTGGAGGTTGACGTAGATGTTGGCCGCCGGGCCCGAGGTGCGGACTCCCACCTTGCTGGTATCGATGCCGGCATTGCGCAGGATGTTGAGCATGCTCACCGAGGTGTGGAACGGCGCAAAACCGTGGTCCGATACCACGATGACGTTGCTGTCGCGGTCCGCCGCCTCGGCGATTCTCTTCACCGCCTGGTCGGCCGTCTGATAGGCGAAGCGGATGTACGAGGCATAGCGCGCGACCTTGTCCGGATCCTGGTTGGCGCCGATCGAATTCGGATCCTTCGGGTTGGTCCCCTGGCGCGGGTCGGTGAGCAGGAACTGATGCTCGGAGCCGTCGGGCTGCTCGATATAGACCATCACCAAGTCGGCGTCGGGATGGTTCAGGATCGCGCGCTCGCCGATATCGGCCTGGTAGCGCACGAAGGTCTTCACCATGTCCTCGAACATCGCTTCGATCTCGACGTCGGGAAAGTTGGTGAAGCCGGGGCTCAGCCGCTCCGGAATGCGGAAGTCGGCCTGCGGTCGCCAGAAGCCGATATTGTTGTTGATGTCGTCGACGTCGTTCAGCACCGGTGTATTGCGCGGGATGTAGTTGGCGCCGTAGCGCGCGAAGCGCACGATCGAGAGATCGGGCGCGAGCTGCGAGACGAAGTAGGCGGCGCCGACCCTGGCTCCGCTGCCTTCGAAGAAGAACGGCGCGTTCTCGCCACCGATCTTGGCATAGGCCGGTCCGGTCGACGGCGCGTGGAACGGTCCCGATGTGATTCCGCGCGTCGTATCGAAGAACACCAGGGTGTCGTAGTTGACCTTGCCGTCATTGCTGGTGTCGATCGCCGCCGTCCGGATCGCATATTTGACGTCGAGCGTCGGCGCGCTTGTGCAGGTCGCGGTCGCTGCCGAAGCGCACGAGAACATCTCGATCGGCGCTGACGTGGCCAGCACCGGGCTGTACGAGAACCGGCCGGCCGCCTGAAGCGCCGTGGCGACGGTCGGGTCCGGCGCGAAATCCGCCTTGGAGAGCGAGAAGCCCTGGGCCCCGATGCCGCCGAACGCCCCGAACGGCACAGTGTAGTTGGTGACGCGGGTCGGGCTCGCCGGCTGCACCACCGTATTGTTGATCGAGATGTCGGCGCCGTCGCCACCCGGCCAGGTCGCGGTGGCGACCTTCTTGCCCTGCTGGCGCAGCTGCACCCACAGCGGCAGCGCCGTCGGCTGCGGCGAAGGCCCGAGCGGGCTCTCCTGATAGCCGCCGATCGGTGCTGCGAAGCCGCTCAGGCTCGACGTGATCGGCCCGACGACCGCCTCGAATGTGTTCGACGGGATGTCGTTGTGCACGGCCGTCGATCCGGTCGCGATCGCGATGTGCGACACCGCGGTGAGCGACGGCGATGCCGTCACGTTCTGTATGGCCACCGCACCATGGCGGCTCAGCCGCGCCAGTCCGCCGTCACGGGGCAGCACGCCTTCCTCGATGAATTTCTGGATGAAATCGGGCTTGGCGCCGTCGAGCGAGATCAGCACCACCCGGCCGGTTTTGCGGCCATGATGATCTCCGCCGCGATCGCGGTCGTGCTCATCGGCGCGCGCCGTCGTTGTGACGCCGGCCAGCGACGCCGCGAGCGACATCGCGGATATCGAGAAAAGAAAGCTTTTCGATTTCATGTGGACGTCCCATCTTTATGTCTGGCGCAACTTGCGCGAGTTTTCTCGGGAGGGACGCACCGACTATCGCGATTGGCTGACGCACATGTGACGCTCGCGCGACACGCGTAAAATTCGGCGACAGCGCGTGAGGAGGGCGGCTTGTGATTCTACTTCTCGATCTCAGGGATCCGTTGTGTAGGAGCGCCCGGGTTCAAGAGCGTAGATGGTCAGAAAGCGGAGCGGGCGCTCCGGATCACAATTGCGAAAGAGGGTGTGGGGATTGTCGGAGCGATCCTGCAAGGTCTCGCCGGCTCGATACTGTCGCGGCTCATCGTCGCCATAGGCCGACTCAGCGACGCCTTCGACGATGAAGACCACGCCACCGACCGGATGGCGGTGAAGCGGCGCGACGCCGCCGGGCGGATAGGTCACCTCGACCACGACGAGTTCCCGTTGGTCCCCCGGCAATGCAAGGCGTTCGAGAACCCTGCGTGTGACACCCGCAAAGCCGGCTTGTTGCGCGTTTGCCTGCCCGCCGCTGCTCTCGCTCATCCGACATCCTTTTCTTGTAGGCATCGAGACGTCGCGCCTCAATCAGATCGTGGTCCCGACTGCGCCGTCACCGCACTGCCGATCTTAGCAGAACTGCGCTGCTCGAGTTACAAGGGTGCGGCGCGTTCGCTGCCTCACTCCGCCAGATTATTCACCTGCTTCACCCAGGCCCGCACGTCGACGAGCACCTCAGGCAGAACGCTGCGGACCTCCAGCACGGTCATGCCCGCCTTGATGCGCGGATCGTACAGCAGGTTGAGGATGTACTGATCATAGACGTCGAAATAGCCCATCGACACATTGTCGTTGAACATGGTCCAGGGCACGCTCGCGGTGTCGTTGATCGGCCCGAGCGATTGCAGCACCTCCTCATAGGCGCAGTCGAGGAAGACGAAGTCGCCATTGTCGACCGTCAGGATGACGTCGGAATGCTCGATCTCGAAGTTCTCGTTCTTGCGGAAGCCGGAGAGACATTGGGGATCGAGCGAGGACCGGATCTCGCGCGCCTTCTCCGCACCATAGAAGACCGAGATGGTGCGATAGAGGTCGCGGTCGCGCACCAGCTTGACGCGGACATTGGCGGCTTCGGCATCGTCGGTCATGGCGATGTCCAGATGCTGCACGCGCCTCGCAATGTCGGTGACGACCTTGGCGAGCTGCGCCTTGCGGTCGGCGCGGCCGTCGCTCTCGGCGAAGACGCGCACCGGCGCGTCGAATTTGCGGATGCGGTCGACGCGGCCGGCGAGATGATACTCGGCGCCGAACGCGGTCTTGAGGAAGCCGTCGACGATCTCGCCGTCAGTGAAGGTCTTCTTCTCGCTGCGCTGGCGCGAGACGATCGCCGGCAGCTCGCCGGCGGAAGCATTGGTGCAGACGTCGCGGGCACAGGTCAAAACCGCCAGCGCGAGAAGGGCGGTGCGACAAAAGGGAGAAAGCAGGCGACACGCGTTCATCGTCATGCAACGCTGCCGTATTCGTACCTCGCACACAAGAGCGCAGCGGTCGCAGGTCCCGGGTTCCAACTGCGCAGGGCGGGCAAAAGCGACTTGTCCGCCGTAGCTCGAAGAGCGAAGGCGGAAGCGTGCCCACCTCTTTTCCCGAGATGATGGAGAAATGGTGGGCACGGCGCTTCGCACCTCTGCCCACGAAGTGACCCTAGTTGTTCAGCACCACCACCGTGGTTCCGACCGAGACGCGGCCATAGAGGTCGGTCACGTCGTCATTGGTCATGCGGAAGCAGCCGGAGGAGACCGCCTGTCCGATCGTTTCCGGCTCGTTGGAGCCGTGGATGCGGTAGAGCGTCGAGCCCAGATACATCGCGCGGGCGCCGAGCGGGTTCTCGATACCGCCACGCATGTGGCGCGGCAGGTCCGGCCGGCGGGCGATCATCTGCGCCGGCGGCGTCCAGTCCGGCCACTCCTTCTTGGCGCTGATGCGATGCACGCCGCCCCAGCGGAAACCGTCGCGGCCGACGCCGATGCCATAGCGCAGCGCCTGGCCGCCTCCCAGCACGAGGTAGAGCCGGCGCTCGCCGGTGTTTATCACGATCGTGCCGGGGGCGTAGTTGGTGGGATACATGACGGTGCTGCGGGGGATCGGGCTCGCCCCGCCGCCGAGAAAGCCGGTGGAGCTGGTGCCGGTGAAGTCGAACATCCCCGCCGCAGACGCCCCGCCTGCGCTGATGGTGAGGGCCGCGATGGCGGCGATCGATGCGGCAAAAAACCGGTTCATTCTTTCCCCCAGCAAAAAATCGTTTCAATGGATGACCACAGGCCATATTTGCCGGCGTTTCGCAAGCCACGGCAGCGTGAGCAGGCGCAATCCTTAATGATTGCCAAATGCGGAAGCCTGGCGGGATCGCAAAGCTGCGTTAGCCAAGAAGTCTCGTCGCCTCCGGCAGGGCAGCAATGTCTGCTATTGCTTTGACGAAAACGGCGAACAATGGTTGATCGATACGGATCCGAAGAAGAGGCCGCGGGAGCTGAAACGATGAACGGTGCGGAAAGCCTGGTACGGACGCTGGTCAAGGGCGGGGTCGACATCTGCTTCACCAATCCCGGGACCTCGGAGATGCACTTTGTCGCGGCGCTCGACCGTGTTCCCGGCATGCGCTGCGTGCTCGGCCTGTTCGAGGGCGTGGTGACGGGTGCGGCCGACGGCTATTACCGCATGAAGGGCACGCCCGCCTCGACGCTGCTGCACCTCGGCCCCGGCCTCGCCAACGGTCTTGCAAACTTGCACAATGCCAAGAAGGCGCATTCCGGCATCGTCAACATCGTCGGCCAGCATGCCGGCTACCACATCGGCTACAACGCGCCGCTCACCTCCGACATCGAGGGCCTGGCGCGGCCGATGTCGTCCTGGGTGCGGACCTCGCCGGACGCCAGGTCGGTCGCCGCCGACGGCGCTGCGGCAATCGCCGCCGCCAAGAGCTCGCCGGCACAGATCGCGACCCTGATCCTGCCCGCCGACACCGCCTGGAACGAGGCCGACGGCATCGCCGAGGTGCAAGCGGAGAAGCAGCGCCCGTCCTACTCGCCGCAGGCGGTCGACACCGCCGCCAAGATCCTCCGCAATGACGGCAGCCGCACGCTGCTGTTGATGGTCGGCAGCGCACTGAGCGAGCAGGGCCTGGCTCTGGCGCAGCGCATCGCGGGGAAGACCGGCTGCCAGGTGATGGGCCCGACCTTCCGCCCGCGCATGGCGCGCGGCCGCGGCCGCTTCTCGATCGACCGCATCCCTTATGTGATCGATCAGGCACTGCCCCTGCTGAAGGATTTCCGCCACATCATCCTGGTCGAGGCGAACGATCCCGTCGCCTTCTTCGCCTATCCGAACAAGCCGAGTCTCTTGAAGCCCGAGGGCTGCGAGGTCCATCGCATGACCGAGTGGGGCGAAAACTCGGTCGCGGCGCTGGAAGCGCTTGCCGGCGCGGTGCATGCCACCTCGCACGACGTCAAGCCGCAGCAGCTTCAGGAACTGGTCAAGCCGACCGGCGCGCTCAATTTCACCACCATCGCGCAGGCGATTGCCTATGCGATCCCCGAGAATGCGATCCTGATCGATGAATCCCTGACCACCGGGCGCGGCTTCTTCCCGCCCACGGCGGCGGCGGCACCGCACGACTGGATCCAGAACATGGGCGGCTCGATCGGCTTCTCGACGCCGCTCTCGATCGGTGCTGCGATCGCCTGTCCTGACCGCAAGGTCATGTGCATGGTCGGCGACGGCAGCGCGATGTACACGATCCAGTCGCTGTGGACGCAGGCCCGCGAAGGACTGAACATCGTCACCATCGTGTTCGCCAACCGCATCTACCAGATCCTGCGCGGCGAGTTCGACGGCGTCGGCGCCGGCGAGCCCGGCCAGCGTGCGACCGACATGCTCAGGCTCGATCGCCCGACCCTCGACTTCGTGGCGCTGGCCAAGGGCATGGGCGTGCCGGGCCGGGCCGTCACCAACGCCGAGGAGTTCAACAAGGCGCTTGCTGAAGCCGTCGCCGAGCCGGGACCGCGGCTGATCGAAGTCGTGATGTGAGGTAAGCTCCGGACAGAGTGCTTTGGGGGCACGATGCAGACCGAGCTGAACAAGGTGATCGCGGCGCTCCGGGATTTCTACGCCAGAGAAGATTTCCTGTTCGAGAAGGATGTCGGCGAGCGCGCGGTCACCCACCGCTTCGCCGTCTATCTGGAGAAGCAGTTCTCCGGCTGGGCGGTCGATTGCAACTACGACCGCCTCGGCGAACGCACGCTGCACCTGCCGCGCGGCACGATCATCTCAACCGACGATCATCTGGGAAAATCGATCTACCCTGATGTCGTCGTGCATCAGCGTGAGATACCCAACAATC
This sequence comes from Bradyrhizobium ingae, assembly GCF_055791185.1. Lineage (NCBI taxonomy): Bacteria > Pseudomonadati > Pseudomonadota > Alphaproteobacteria > Hyphomicrobiales > Nitrobacteraceae > Bradyrhizobium > Bradyrhizobium ingae. The sequence goes on along the minus strand of NZ_JBVUBB010000025.1, from coordinate 38,541 downwards.
TGCTCGCGATCGAAATCCGCAATGCGAGCAATCACACCGCGATCGAGCACGACCAGCAGAAGCTGAAGGCGCTCACCGATCCCCATGTTTGGTTCGCCTATCAGATCGGCGTTCTGCTCGTGCTCGCGAGGGAGAACGTAACAGCCGCGGAAGTCTATGTTGGCGGCGTGCCCGATCGGACGCAGACCGTCTGGTTCGCCGAACGGCTGCGGGAGACCGGGCTCGGTGTTCCGCACTAGCGTGCAATGAAGCGAGTACGATGGGCTGCCTGGATCGAGCTCTTTCGGGAGAGGCGGTGAACTGGCTCGTCTGACCGATCCAATCACAACTGGTTGGACGGTACGGCAATGCCTGTTCTGTGAGGCTGACCACAGTGCACGCCCGCTTTTCGACTGATGTTCGCTGACTTGCGCACGTTCGTCGCGCGGGATTAGGCTTTCGTCATTCTGATCGGGAATTTTGGAGGCTCTCATGCAAAGGTCATATTTGCTCGCTGCGAGTGCCGCATTCGCCCTCATGTTGCAGATGCCGATTGCGGTGGCTCAGGGCACCGACGGCACTGCCGCACCGCCTGCGGCAACCGCGCCGCCACCGCAAGCCACGACCCCTGCGCCTGCCGCAACCACGACCGCGCCGGCCGCGACGACCCAAACCACCGCGCCGGCGACAACGCCCCCTCCGGCGGCCGCGACTGCCACGGCCGCGGCCCCATCAATGGATTCGAAGAAGACTGCCGAGAAGAAGCCGGCCAAGAAGAAGCAGATGACGCGGCAGCAGGAGATCGATCATTCGATCGACACCGGCACGGTTCCCTCGCGCTATCGCAGCTCGGTGCCAAGGGAGTATCAGAAATACATCCCGTTCGATAAGAAGTAGTGTAAGTTCGCCGGCGCGACGACGCCACGTTGCGCCGCATCTCAACATCGACGAGGACCCGGATTGAGCGTCGCTTTTACCAAAGAAGAGAGTGCCGAAACCGCATCCGAGACGTTGTTGCCGGATCGTCCAATTTCGCCACATCCCAACCTGGTGACTCAATCGGGATTGCTGGCTCTGGAGTTGCAGCTTCGGCAAGCGCGCGAGGCGTATGAGGCCGCGCAGCGCATCGAAGATGTCAACGAAAAGCGCCGGCAGTCGGCGGTCCCCTTGCGCGACGTCCGCTACCTCGCGGAAAGGCTGCGCACGGCCCAACTGGTCCCCGATCCGGCGTCGACCGAGACGGTCGCCTTTGGCAGCACGGTGACGTTCAGCCGGGCCGACGGCCGCGTGCAGACCTATCGCATCGTTGGCGAAGATGAAGCCGATCCGAAGGCTGGGTCGATCTCGTTCGTAGCTCCGGTCGCGAAATCGCTGATCGGGAAGGCGGTCGGAGACGTCGTCGGTGCGGGCAATCACGAGATCGAGATTCTGTCGATCGCGTAGGGGCGTGTGCGGCGGCGGACTTTTGCGGACCCGCCGCGTGCCCCGAAATCAAAAAGCCAAGACTGTTACGGTCTGCAACAAATCCAAAATCATTTGTCACTCGGCGAACGGCTCATTGTCGGACTGTTGTCGCATTCTACAATCGCGTTTGACGTAACCGAATTCGACTCCGGGCGGGGCGTCCGATCTTCCGCGGCTGACGATCTGCTCATCGAGCCAATTGCATCGATGGGCCTTTGATAGATGCCGAGTTCAGGCACGCCCATTCGATCATCTGCGGCAAAATTTGCCGACCCGGATTCTGCTCCCGATACGTATAAGCCAAAGACAGTCAGCGCTCCGTGTTCGCGCGAGGCTTTTCGTGAGCACCATAACAGCAGTATCCTCCTATACGGTTGCGCAGATCGCCAACCTGACGAAGACCGAAATCGAATCGTTGACCGATACCGATATCGACGGTCTGTCGGCGACGCAGATTGCGGCCTTCACTGTGACCGAGATCGCAGAGCTGAGCTCGAGCCAGCTCGCCGGGCTTTCGACGACGCAGATGAAGGCCCTGACGACGACCGAGATCTCGGCGCTGACCCCGAGCCAGCTGTCCTTCAGCGTGACCCAGCTGGCGGTCCTCAGCGCGGCTCAGTTCCAGGCATTCGACGATGACGTTGTTGCCGCCCTCTCGGCAACGCAGATCAAGGGGCTGACGACAACAGAGATTTCGGCGCTGACGAGCGACCAGTTCGAGGATCTGACATCCACGCAGATCGCGGTGCTGACGTCGACGCAGATCAGGGCGTTGACCACCTCCCAGCTCTCCTGGCTTTCGGATACCCAGGTCGCCGCGCTGAGCACGACCCAGCTCGATGCCCTGACCAAGACCCAGGTCACCTCTCTCAGCACTAGCTTCATTGCCGAATTGACGACGACGCAGCTTGCCGGTCTGACGGCAACCGAAATCAGCGCATTGTCGGTCACGCAGGCCGACGCCTTGAGCACCGAACAGATCGCAAGCCTGGCGACGACGCAGATCAAGGGGCTGACCAGCACGGCGTTGGCCTCCCTGTCCACCGCGCAGATCGCGGCCTTGAGCGGAACGCAAATTGCAGCGCTCTCGGCCTCGCAGGTCAGGGGATTGAGCCAGGACCAGATCTCATCGCTCTCCGACAGCCAGTTCGCGTCGCTGACTGCCACCGAAATCGGTGCCTTCACAAGGACCCAGATCGGCTACCTCTCGACCACCCAGATCGCGGAGCTGACCACCACGCAGCTCGCGGGGCTCACCGCCGGCGGCGTCACAGCTCTGAGCAGCGAGCAGCTCCAGGCCCTGACCGATACCCAATTCCAGGCGCTGACCGTAACCCAGATCAGCGGGCTCACCAGCACGCAGGTGACGGAGCTGACGTCGGACCAGATGGATCTGTTGTCGGTGACCCAGGTAGCGGCGCTGACGACCACGGCGATCGGAGCGTTGTCGGCAACGCAGGTGACTGAGCTCGAGATCACCCAGCTCGCTGCCCTGACCGTGACGCAGATCGCGGCCTTGACGACGACGGCAGTAGTCGCGCTGACGACGACTGAGATAGCCGCGCTGACGACCGCGCAGATCGGCGGGCTCAGCGCCACCGACCTCGGCAGTCTGGGTCTCGATCAGTTCGCCGCGCTGACGACCACCCAGATTGCGAGGCTGAGCTCCACTCAGGTCAAGGGACTGTCCGGAGACCAGCTCGAGACGCTCACTGGTTCCCTACTGGCGGCACTCACATCGAGCGCGGTCGCCGGTCTCACCACCACACAGATCGGCCTCCTGTCGGACACGCAGATCGCGGCTTTTTCAACCACGCAGGTCGCCGGTTTGACCAGCACCGCGATCGGCGCGCTTTCGGTCGAGCAGATCTCGATGCTGACGCAGACCCAGCTCGCGGCGCTGTCGACGACCCAGGTGAAGGGCCTGAGCAGCACCGAGATCGCGGCCCTGTCCACCGCTCAGCTGAACGCACTCACCGCCACCCAGGTGGCGGCGCTGACGATCACCGCCATCACCGGCCTGACGGAAACGCAACTCGTCGCGTTCACGGCAACTCAGTTTTCGGCACTCACCTCGACCGAAATTTCGGCCCTGACGTCGACCCAGATTGGTGCGCTGACGACGACCGAAATCGGCGCGCTCAGCATCACCCAACTGAAGGGGCTGACCAGCACTGCGGTCGCGGCGCTCAGCACCACGCAGTTTGATGCCCTTAGCTCAACGCAACTCGCAGCCTTCACGACCACCCAGATCAAGGGACTGACCGGCGACGAGATGGCCGAATTGACGGGAACCCGGCTCGCCGCTTTGACTCAGACTGAGCTCTCCGGGTTGACCACGACCCAGATCGGGATGCTGGCGACCGATCAGATTGCCGCGCTCACGACCACCCAGGTCTCGGGTCTCACCGCCACCGCCATCGGCGCGTTGTCGGTCGAGCAGCTCGGCTCGCTGACCACGACCGAGGTCGCGACACTCACCACTACGCAGATCGGTGGGCTTACCAGCTCCGAGCTCGCAGCGCTGACCACCACGCAGCTCAATGCGCTGACCACGGCCCAGATCGCAACCCTGACGACCACGGCCGTCGCAGGTTTGACCGAGACCCAGATCGCGGCGTTGGGCAGCAGGCAGCTCAATGCCTTGACGACGACGCAGCTCGCCAAGCTGACGACGACTGCCATCGATGGCCTCTCCATTGCGCAGATCGCGGCCCTGACGACGACACAGATCAAGGGGCTGACCAGCACTGCGATCGCCAGCCTGACCATCAGCCAGTTCGAGGCGCTGACCACGGCGCAAATCGGAGCCCTGACAACGACGCAGATCCAGGGTTTCACCGAGGAAGAGATCGACGTCCTCACCGATACACGACTGAGTGCGTTGACCTCGACCGAGCTCGCCGGCTTGACCACGACCCAGGTCGCGTTCCTGTCGGAGACCCAGATCGCTGCGCTGACCACGAAGCAGATCTCCGGCCTCACCAGCACGGCAATCGGATCGCTCAACACCACCCAACTGTCTGCGCTGACGACCACCCAGATCGCGGCACTGACCACGACGCAGACCAACGGCTTCACCGCGACCGAAATCGGCGCCCTGACGCTCGATCAGATCGGTTCGCTCACCACCGTGCAGGTCGGGTCGCTGAGCACGACTGCCGTAGCCGGCCTCACCGAGACGTCGGTCTCCGCGCTCGATACCAAGCAGCTCGGCGCATTGACCTCGACCGAACTCGGTGCGTTGACGACCACCGCCGTCGATGCTCTGACGACAACCCAGCTCGCGGCGTTGACCACCACCCAGATCAGGGGCCTGACGAGCACGGCGATCGGCTCGCTCACCACGACGCAGATCGGGACCTTGTCGGACAAGCAGCTGGCGGCGCTGACGACGACGCAGGTCAAGGGACTGACGACCGACCAGATCGGGGCTCTGACCGCGACCCAGCTCGGCGCCATGACCTTGACCGAGCTCGCCGGCATGACCGCAACCCAGATCGCCACCCTGTCTACGACCCAGGTCGCCGAGCTGACCGCGACCCAGCTCAAGGGGCTGACTTCGACCGGCGTCGCGGCGCTGAGCGCAGCGCAGCTGGCTGCGATGTCGACGACGCAGCTCGCCGCTCTGACGGCGACCGGAATCAGCGGGCTGACGACCACCGATGCGGCTTCACTGAGCACGACCCAGGTCAGTGCCCTGACCACCACTCAGATCAAGGCGTTCTCCACCACGGCAATCAAGAGCCTGACCGCCGCGGCGATCTCGACACTGTCGACGGCCCAGCTCGCGGCGATGACGTCGACCCAGGTGAGTGTCCTCGCGGATACGCAGCTCGCCGTCCTGACCGCCGACCAGATCACCGCTCTGACGACGACCGAGATGAGCGGGTTGACGAGTACCCAGATCGCCGGGCTGACCCAGACGCAATTCGCCGCTCTCACGGCGACCCAGATCGGCAACCTGTCGACCACGGCCGTCACCGGCTTGACCGCAACCGAACTGGTCGCGCTCACGACCACGCAGCTCGCCGCTCTGACGGCCACTCAGCTCGCGGCGATGAAGACCACGCAGGTTGCGACGCTCGCGGCAACCGAAATCGCTTCGTTGTCGACGACGCAGGTGAGGGGGCTGACCTCGACCGAGATCGGCGCCCTGACGACGACCCAGGTCGAGGCGCTGACGACCAAGCAGGTGTCTTCCCTGACCACCACGCAGATCAAGGGGCTGTCGGCGGACCAGATCAGCGCGCTCACCGAGACCCAGCTCTCCGCGCTCTCCGTCACCCAGCTCGCGGCATTCTCGTCGACGAGCCTCGGCAACCTCGACGCCGATGTATTCGCCGCGCTGACCACGACGCAACTCGCCGCGCTGACGTCCACACAGTTTTCCGCGCTGACCGCGGCTCAAGTCGAAGCCCTCAGCGCGACGCAGATTTCGGCCCTGACAACGACGGAGCTCCAGGGCCTGAACGCCACCCAGGTCAGCGCCTTGTCGACGACGCAGCTCGCCGCCTTGACGACCAGGCAGATCGCCGCGCTGAGCGCGGCCGCGGTTGGCGGGTTGAGCACGACGGAGGTTGCTGCGCTCGGCACAACTCAGCTCGCGGCACTTACCACGACTGCAATTGCAAGCCTGGTCGAAACCCAGCTCGCAGCGCTCACCACGTCGGAACTCTCCGCGCTCACTACCACCCAAGTCTCCGCGATTGCGGCAGCAGTAATCGACGGACTGACGACGAGTCAGATTGCCCACCTGACCACGACGCAGATCGCCGCGCTCACGTCGACCCAGGTCGGTGGACTTGTCTCCACGCAGGTTGCCGCCTTCACGACGACCCAGATCGCCGCGCTTACCACGACGACGATCTCGGGCCTTCTGCAGACGCAGGTCGGAGCACTGACGACGACCCAGATCGGTGGCTTGAGCGCGAGCGCAATCGCCGCGTTGACCACGACCGGCATCGCGGGCCTGACGACGAGCGACATTCGCGCCCTGACGACGACCCAGATCGGCGCCCTGTCGACCACGCAACTCGCCGGCCTCGCCGAGACCCAGGTGACGGCGCTCACTGCCACACAGGTTGCGTCACTCACGACCACCCAGATCGCCGGTCTGACGGCAGTCGAGATCGGTGAGCTCACCACGACCCAGATCGGGGCGCTGTCGACAACCGAGCTCGGCGCGCTGAGCGCGACGCAGATCGCCGGACTGACCTCGACGGAAGCCGGCGCCCTGACGACGACGCAACTGGGCGTGTTGAGCGCGACCCAGATCGCGGCCGTGACCGCCACGGCAATCGCCGGTCTGACCACCACCGCAGTCCGGGCGCTAACCACCACGCAGATGTCGTCGCTCACGGCGGCGCAGGTGGCGGGGCTGAAGGAAACGCAACTCGCGGTGCTGTCCAACGAACAGATCGCCAAGTTGACGACAACCGAGATCAAGGGCCTGACCGCCACCCAGATTGCCGCTCTGAATACGGCGCAGCTGGCGGCGCTGACGACGACCCAGTTCTCGGCCCTGACCGTGACGGCGATCGCAGGGCTGACGACGACCGAGGTTGCGGCGCTGACGACGACCCAGCTCGCCGCGCTCTCCGTCACGCAGCTCTCCGGGTTGACCGACACTCAGGTGCAAGCGCTCACGCAGGCGCAGTTCGCGCTCCTGACGGCAACGCAGATCGCGGCACTGAGCACAACCGGGCTTGACGGTCTGGAAACAACCGATCTCGCGTCATTGACGACGACCCAGATCGCGGCCCTGACGAGCACTCAACTCGCCTCGCTCGACGAGACCCAGATCGATGCGCTGACCACGACCCAGATCGGCGTTCTTACCACGACCCAGATCAAGGCGCTGTCGGCGACGCAGATCGCGGCACTTGCCGCCACCCAGCTTGCAGCCCTCACCACCACCCAAATTGCTTCGTTGACCACGACTGCGGCATCCGGCCTGACAACGACCGAGATCGAGGCGCTGACCATCACGCAGCTTGGGGCTCTGACCGCGACGGCCCTCGGTGCGTTGGGCGCGACGCAAGTTGAGGCGCTGAGCACCAGCCAGATTTCCGCGCTCACCACGATCCAGGTCAGGAGCTTGACCAGCACCGAGGTCGCCGCGTTGACGACGACGCAGGTTGCAGTCCTGTCGAGCGACCAGGTCGCTGCGCTGACGGCCACGCAAATCGGCGCACTCACCGATACCCAGCTCGAAATCCTGACGGCCACCCAACTGGCGGCCCTGACCACAACGCAGATGTCGGCGCTATCGACCCAGGCCATCACGTCGCTGACGTCGTCGCAGATCGCGGCGCTGACGACCGCCCAGATCGCGGGTTTGACTGCGACCGAGATCGGCGCGCTCGCCTCGACGCAGATCGCCGCCATGACCGTCGCGCAGATCGCGGCGCTGACCGCGACCGAAGTGAAGGGACTGACGGGGACGCAGATTGGCGCCCTGTCCACGACGCAGCTCTCGGAACTGACGACGACCCAGATGGCGGCGCTCTCGATCACGGCGATTCAGGGGCTGACTGCAACGGAGCTTGCTTCGCTCTCCACCACCCAGCTCGGCGCGCTCACCGCCACCGAGATCGCGAACCTTACGACAACCCAGATCGCGGGCCTGTCGGCGACGCAGATCGCCTCATTGACGACGACCCAGCTCAAGGGGCTGACGACGACGGAGATCGGTACATTCAGCACGACCCAGCTTGCCGCCCTGAGCACCCGGCAGGTTGCGAGCCTGACCAATACTGCGATCTCCGGCCTGACCGACAGCCAGGTCGCGGCCTTGACGACGGCGCAGCTGTCGTCGCTGACCACGACCCAGATCGCCGGGCTCTCCACCACCGGCATTCGTGGTCTTACCGCGACGGAATTCGAGACGCTGAGCAGCCGCCAGGTCGCTGCGCTGACATCGACGCAAGTTGGCGCGTTGACCACGACCCAACTGGCCGGTCTGACGACCACGCAGCTCCTGGAGATCACAACGACCGGCATCGCCGGCCTCACCGCGACGCAAGTCGCCGCGCTATCCGACACTCAGTTCGCCGCGCTCGACGCCACGGAGATCGCCGCGTTGACGAGTACCGCCGTCGCCGGGCTGTCGGTCACGGAACTCACCGCACTTACGGCGACCCAACTCGCCGCCCTGAGTTCGACGCAGATTGGAGCACTTACGGCGACGCAGATCGCAAGCCTGTCGAATACGCAGATCGCAACGCTGACCACGACCCAGCTCAAGGGCCTGACCACGACCGAAGCCGGCGCGCTCACGATCGATCAGCTCGCTGCACTTGGAACCAAGCAGGTCGCCGCCCTGACCACTGCTGCCATCTCCGGACTGACCTCGAGCCAGGTGGCGGCACTGAGCGACACGCAGGTTGCGGCGCTGACGACAACCCAGATCGCCAATCTGTCGACCGCCGCGGTGACCGGGCTGACGACCACGGAGCTCGCAGAGCTCACCACCACCCAGCTCACCAGCCTGACCGCAACCCAGATCGGCGCCCTGACCACCACCCAGGTCGCGGGCCTGACGTCGACCGAGCTTGCTACGTTGACGACCGCCGAGGTCGGAGGGTTCACGAGCGCAGCGGTCAGGGCACTCAGCAACACCCAGCTCGCGGCACTGAGCACGACACAGCTGGCCAGCCTGTCGACCTCGGGCATCTCCGGCCTCGCGGCGAGCCAGATCACGTCGCTGACCACCACTCAAATCCAGTCGCTGACGTCCACCCAAATCGGAGCGTTGTCGACGAGCGCGATCTCGAGCCTGTCCTCGGACGAACTTTCAGCGCTCACCACGACCCAGTTCCGCAGCTTCACGACGACCCAGATCGCCGCTTTCACCGCCGCTCAGCTGGCGGGGCTCACCACGACGCAGATCGGTCTTTTGACGGCGACCGAGATGGCCGGATTGACCAGCACGCAAGTCAACACGCTCTCCACGGCGCAGATCAGCGCGCTGAGTTCGACCCAGATCGCGAGCCTGTCGACGACGGGCGTCTCCGGCCTGACCGCGACACAGGTGGCCGCACTGACGACGACCCAGCTCGCAGCCTTTATGGCGAGCGAGATGGGGGCGCTGACGGCCACGGCGATCGCGGGCCTCACGACCACCGAATTCGCCGCTTTGACGACGACCCAGTTCGGCGGCATTTCGGCAACGGGCATTGCCGGCCTGTCGGCGACCCAGATCGCCGCTTTGACGACCGCGCAGATCGATCTTCTGACCTCGACTGAAATCAGCGGCCTGACCTCCGCCCAGGTCGGCGCCCTCAGCACCACCCAACTTGCCGAATTGACCGCGAGCGACATCGGGTACCTCTCTCCCGTTGCGATCACCGGTCTGACCGAGACGCAGATCGACGCGCTGACGGTGACCCAGATCAGCGGCCTGACGTCGACGCAGATCGGGTCGCTGACCACAACGGAGATCGGATACCTGTCCTCGACGGACATCGCCAGCCTGACCGTCACCCAGCTCGCCGGTCTGGTGCGCATGCAATTGCGCGCCCTCAGCGCGGACCAGATCGCCGCGCTGTCGACAGCGCAGATCGCGTCGCTGACTGCAACTCAGGTCGGATCGCTGACGGTCACGGAGCTGGAGACGCTGACGAGCACGCAGTTCGATACACTCACCTCGACGCAAATTTCGGGAATTTCCGCACAAGCGTTGAGCAGCATGGACGAGACGAGAATCTCCGAACTCTCTGCCGTTCAGCTCAGTGGCCTCACGACCACGACGATTTCGGCTCTGACCACGACATTCCTGGAATATCTTTCGGTCGACCAGATTGAGGCGCTCAACGCGACGCAAATTGACGCATTGACGACGACTCAACTAGCTAGTCTGTCGGTCGAGCAGACGGTAGCGCTGGATCTCGCAGTGCTCTGATGCAGCTCTCCGCTTTCCGTCCGTGTTGCGGTGGACGTCACGCGAACGAAACTGTCACGATGCAGCATCATTTGTACACAAAATATAGCGGATCGTTTCTGTTGTGTGTCCATGAGTGTGACGACGTCGCGTCTCGTTCAATCAGAAGCGAGACCGACGCCCGACACGTCACTCTGCGCGCCGTGAAGCGTTCGCAAAACCGATAATCGAGAGGCCTAGAGATGGTTGATGATATCGCGGTGCTGGCTCCTGCTTCCGCACCGGAGCGCGGGTTCGGCGTCATGGATTTGATCCGGGCCTCGGACAAGCTGAAGCAGAACGGCGAGCATCGCGCGGCCGAAAGCCTCTACGCCGCCTGGATCCAGAGCAATCCGAACGATCCCCTGCTTTACGCCGTCCTGTTCAACTACTCGGTGCTGCTCACCGAGTCCGGCGACCTGAGGCCGGCCCGCGAGAGCCTGGAGCGCTGCATCGCGCTGAACGCGGATTTCATGCCCGCTCATATCAACATCGGCAGGATCCACGAACGAATGGGCGCGGTCGGGCAAGCGGTCGTGCAATGGTCGAAGGTCACGGAGAAGCTCGCGCCTGTGACCGGAGCCAACATTGCCTACAAGACCACGGCACTCAACCAGGCGGCACGGGCGCTCGAGGCCACCAACCAGGATGCGCTTGCCGAGGACTTGCTGCGCCAGAGCCTGGAGATCGACTGTCATCAGCACGAAGTGGCGCAGCACCTTGTCGCGGCGCGGCAGCGCCAATGCAAGTGGCCGGTGATCGTCTCTTCGGAGCGGGTCACCCGCGACCTGCTCGCCGCGGGCATGTCGCCCTTATCGGCCGCCGCTTACACGGACGATCCGATCCTCCAATTGGCGAGCGCCTGGAACTACAACAAGGCCGATATCGGCGCGCCCTCGGCCATCATGACTGACTGGCCGCGTGCCCACGACCATGCTGGGCCATTGCGGATCGGCTACGTCTCATCCGATCTGCGCGAGCATGCGGTCGGCCATCTGATGGCCGAGATTTTCGAGTTGCACGATCCCGGCGCGGTCGAGACGTTCGCTTACTATTGCGGACCAACGGCGAGCGATCCGCTACACCAGCGCTTCAAGGCCTCGGCCGATCACTGGGTTTCGATCAGCGAACTCGACGATGCGGCCGCTGCCCGCCGGATCGCCGAGGATAGCATCCAGATCCTCGTCGACGTCAATGGCTATACCCGCGAGGCCCGCGCCAAGTTGTTCGCGATCAGGCCGGCGCCGGTGATCGTCAATTGGCTCGGCTATCCCGGCACGATGGCAAGCCCTCATCATCATTATATTATTGCCGACGATTGGATCATCCCCGAGAGCCACGAGCTCTACTATTCGGAGAGGGTGGCGCGGCTGCCATGCTATCAGCCCAACGACCGCAAGCGCATCGTTGCGGATTGGATGCCCTCGCGCAGCGAGATGGGGTTGCCGGAGGATGGCACGGTGTTCTGCTCCTTCAACGGCCTGCACAAGCTGACACGATTCACGTTTGAACGCTGGCTTCGCATTCTGAACGGCGTGCCGGGCAGTGTGCTGTGGTTGTTGGGAAGCGACGAGGCCGTCAGCGAGCGGCTGCGGGCCCATGCGCTCGCGCATGGCGTTGCGCCGGAGCGCCTCGTGTTTGCCGACAAGATGCCTAATCCGCAGCATTTGGCACGCTATAGGCTGGCCGAGTTGTTCCTCGACAGCACGCCATATGGCGCGCATACCACGGCATCGGACGCACTATGGATGGGGGTGCCGGTGCTGACGCTGAGCGGGCGCTCGTTCGCGTCGCGTGTGTGCGGCAGTCTGGTCCGGTCCGCCGGCTTCCCCGAACTGGTCTGCATCACGCCGGAGGACTATGTCGAGCGTGCCATCGCGCTCGGCAGGGATCGGATCCGCCTGCGAGACTATCGCGAGCGCATCCTCTCGGCGCGCGATACCTGCACGCTGTTCGACACGCCGCATCTCGCCCGCGAGATCGAGGTACTGTACGGCCGGATGTGGAGTGAGTTCAGGAATGGCGAACTGCCGCAGCCGAATCTTTCCAATCTCGATGTCTATCTGGAGGTCGGCCTTGCCATCGATGCCGAGCAGACCGAGGTTCAAGCTGTTCCCAACTACAATGCGTGGTGGTCCGAGAGGCTCGCCAAGCGCCACGCGATCCGACCAATTGCTCCCGATCTGCGTCTGCACTCCGCATGATGCCTTGAAAGCTCGCTCCCGCCGCTCGCTCCCGCCGTGCGCGGTCGGAGACGTCGTCGGTGCAGGCAATCAGGAGATCGAGATTCCGTCGATCGCGTAAGGGCGCGCTTGGAAGCGCGCCACGGGTCCAACTCGGCGCGTATGTTTGCGAAACCGGCGAGGTGCGCAGGGGCCTTCAGTTGTTCGGCCGCAACCTCCAGCCGTATTCCTGATGGGGGATCGTCGCAGTTATGTCGACATCCCTGCTGGCCGAAAGGCGCCAGGCTGCCACCCCGAAGCACAAAGTCAGGGTGAGGGCGATGGCAAGCAGAAGCATCGAGACGAAATCACTCATGCGTACGCGCCCCATAATTTGAAATTGCGAGCAGAGAGCGAGCACGGGTTGCCGATTCGGAAAATGCAGACAGGCTGACCTAGTGCGGATTTTCCCCAGCGGTCATGAGGGCGAGCGCAACCGGGCACCGGCAAGGCTAGTTGTCGCCATTGGCTGACTGCTCCGAAGACGGCTCTCTTCGGCGCGGAAAGAGCATACCGACCGTCCCGATGATCACCAGAAGCATGCCGGCGATCATCAGCCAATGAGGAAGCTGAAGCTGCAGCGCTTTTTCGAGCATCCTTGGGCCTCACCGAAATTGTTAGCTGGGGCCGACGGCGCTTATGAGACCGACCAAGATATGGTCTAGCGCGACGACAGTCCACAGGGTGGGTGAGGTGGAGGACAAGCCCGCGACAAAGATCCAGATACCGCCTCCCAAGAGGAGGGCTGAGATGGCGTAAGCGGCAGCTCTGTCCATTGGTCGACCGCAGGGCAGCACAGGATCGATTGCGCCTGTAGTGACTCGCGGCGGCTGGGAACGTTCCTACGGCCAGAGTTGGCTGATGGGCCGCCTCAGCCGACAGTCGGTGCGGCTACTGCGTCGGGAAGCGAACAGTCAGGCGTCCGCGGTTAGGCTAGGCTTTTCAGGCAATACTTTGGTGATTCGGAGAAACGACATTGGCAATGGGTAAAGTGAAGTGGTTCAACGCGACCAAGGGTTATGGCTTCATTCAACCTGATGACGGCGGCTCAGATGTTTTCGTCCACATCAGCGCCGTCGAGAAAGCCGGCTATACCGGCTTGGCCGAGGGCGCGCGGATCAGCTACGAGCTGAAGGCTGGGCGCTCGGGCAAAATGTCTGCGGAAAGTCTGCGGATCGGGTGACGGCGGCGCCGCGGTCGCCGAGGTCCGAGCGGTCACGCTGCGACGTCGAACGACGCAATGAGGGCGCGCATATCATTTGCGAGGCCGCGATAGTGCTCGCCCATCCGCAGGTATAGTTCGCGTTTGCCTCCATCCGCTCGCTTGGCAATCAAGTCGCATTCGTCAGCAAGGCTTTCAAAGCGTTCCAGCTTGGCTTGGAAACCAGTCATGGGCAGGCCCCGAACTCATTACTAAAAAAGGGATGAGGACCGTAATCGCTTGATTAGGTCAGAGCAAACATTGTTATCTCATATAAGCATAATTTGTTCGGCTTCGTGCATTTAAGCCCCAGCCGACCGATACGGCATGGATCTTCAGGACATTCTTCTCGAAGTCAATCTGCTTGCGGTCTTGTCAGTTTCCACCTTTTAGTTGAATCGCTGACAGAAAGCGCGGCAAGCGCTGGCACCTCCTCGCCGGCGGCAACAACCGGTCGCGCGATCACCTGGCGTGTCTTTCCCGGATATCCGAGGGAAGTGTGGCGGCGCCCGAACTGAGCGCGCGTTGCATCAGGACGGTGTCGACCCATTGTCCAAGCTTGAAGCCGACTGACCTCAGTGTTCCCACCGGCTGAAAGCCCACGCGGCGATGCAGCGCGATCGATCCGGCGTTTTGGCTGTTGCCGATCACAGCAAGCATTTGCCGCCACGGGCCGGCTTCGGAACGCGCGATCAACTCGTGCAGCAAGGCCATGCCGATTCCGCGGCCGCGCATCGTCTCCGACACGTAAACGGAGTCCTCGATCGTGTGGCGATAGGCCGGCCGCGGCCGATACGATGTTGCGTAGGAATAGCCGGCAACTTGCCGGTCGACTTCGGCAACAAGGTACGGCAAGCCGGCGGACACCACGGCGGCGCGGCGCTTGAGCATTTCGTCGAGTGTCGGCGGCACTTCCTCAAAGCTTGCAAGCCCGTTCAACACGTAAGGTTCGTAGATGCGCTGCACGTCGGCCATATCGACTTCTGTCGCGTCGCGGATCACGACATCTCTGTTCAGTGCTGTCATTTCGTCTCTTTCATAAGCCCTGCGTTGAAGACCGGAGGGGTGATGGGCACGACGGTGTTCTTGCAGCCATCAGAGTGCTCCGGACGCGGCCGAAATCGTTACCGTTGCCCGAGCATGCAGATCCGCTTTATATAAGTAAAGCTTAGTCATCTTATGCAAAGCATAAGCAAGGCTTTTGATGAAAAACCTCAATCTCGACTACCTTCAGAGCTTCCTCATCGTGACCGAGTGCGGCAGCTTCTCGGCCGCCGCCGAACGGCTGCAACTCAGCCAGCCCGCGGTCAGTCTCCAGGTTCGTCAGCTCGAAAAGAGTCTCAACGCGACGCTGATCGAGCGCGTGGGGCGAAAAGCAAGACCGACCGCCGCAGGTGCCGCGTTGCTCGCCCACGCGCAGCAGATCAACGCGGCCGTTACGTCAGCCCTCGACGCAGTCGCGCACCACACGACAGGAACGGCAGGGCGCGTGCGGCTGGGGACCGGCGCGACGGCGTGCATCTTCCTGCTGCCGCCGATCCTCAGGGCGTTGCGGATGGAGCTCCCCGCTCTCGAGATCACGGTCACGACGGGCAACACCGCGGAAATCGCCAAGGCGGTTGAGGACAATGCTATTGACGTCGGGTTTGTCACGATGCCGGTCTCCGGACGAAGTTTCGAGATCACGCCGGTGATGAATGACGAGTTCGTCCTGATCGCCCCTCACGACATGGCGCTTCCGGCGCGGATCACGCCGGCCGTCTTGGCGAGCAAGCCGGTTGTCCTGTTCGAACCGGGCGGAAACACACGGCGCTTGGCGGACGAATGGCTGCTGCGAGGCGGGGTCTCTTTGAAGCCGCTGATGTCTCTCGGCAGCGTCGAGGCGATTAAAGAAATGGTGCGCGCCGGTCTTGGCTGCGCGATCCTGCCGGGCATGGCGGTCGACGCAAAGTCGAAGCATCGGAATCTCGTCGTTCGATCGCTGTCACCCAGACTTCACCGCCGTCTCGCAGTTGTTGTTCGCCGCGACAAACGTCTCGATCTCGGCCTCAGAAGGGCGGTATCCGCGCTAAAGGCGATCTCCCGAGTCTGATTGGTGGCACGATCGTGAGTTCTCGCTGAGCGACAATGATGTGAGCAGCGTGTCGCGCACATTGTGCCCAACTTTCCTGGGGGCACTCTCCGAGTGGATCGAACAATTAAATTGTTGAACTCAGGAGGGAAATGGTGGGCGCACAAGGGATCGAACCTTGGACCTCTCCCGTGTGAACCACAATCTGTAGACCAGAGCCAACCAAATCAGGCCATAGTTGAGATGTAAAAACTCATTTGAGTGATGGGGGTTACGGCCTCTTGCGGCCATAAGAGCCCATAGGTGACTTTGCTACATTTTGTATGCCCCCGTTGTGCCCGCCGTGGATTTTCCCTTGGGGCACAAAAACGGGGGAGGTCTGAGACCCGGTTCTGTTTGGGTCTGTGGATCCTCCCTCGCGGGCACACGGCAAGGGGAAGGTCTGAGGCCTGGTTCTGTTCGAGGGCTGACCGCCCTTCTTGCGGGGCACACCGGGGCACAGAGAGAGAGGGAAGGAATCATGACGGAGTCGGCCAACCAGCTGACGCTCACCGATGCAGTGATCCGCACCGCAACGCTGCCGCCGGGTAAGGCGCAGCATTATCTCCACGACGACAAGCTGCCCGGCCTCGCCTTGCGCATGCGCGCCACCGGCGGCCGGACCTGGGTTTACCTCTTCACCAAGCCGGGGGTGAGGGGGACCCAGCGCAAGACCCTCGGCGCGTGGCCCAAATATAATGAGAAGGCCGCGCGCAAGGCCGCCACCATCGCCGCAGGCGAGGTCGTCAAGGGCTTGGACCCGAACGACGCGAAGCGCGAGGCGAGGCGGCAACAGGCAGCCGAGAAGCAGCGCACCACGCTCGCGACCCTCATTGTTGAAGATGGTCCCTACCAGACGTCCTTGACCGAACGTCAAGTCGTCAACTGGAGGCCAGCAATGTCGGCGCTGCGGCGCGGGCTCAAGGACCACGCCGAGAGCGGCGTGGGGGACCTGACGCGACGGCAGATCATGGCCGCGGTCGACAAGATTGCCAAGACCGGCAAGCGCGGTGCAGCCAAGGACTTGCGCAAGCACGTGCACACCTTGCTCGAATGGTGCGTCGGCGAGGGCTATGTCGAGCACAACGTGCTCGCCGGCTATCGCGCGCCCAAGGAAACCCGCGCGCAACGGGTCGGACGCCGAACGAAGGGTCGCGCGCTGACCGATGAGGAAATCATCAAGGTCTGGGATGCATCCGGCAAGCTCGGGGCTTTCGGCCTCCTGGCACGGATGTGCCTGCTCGGTGGGCCGCGGCGCAGTGAGCCTACCATGATCGAATGGCGGAAGCACATCATGGATGACCGTATCACCTTCGATGCGGCGTGGACCAAGATGGGGCTACACCACGACGTGCCGCGCACTCACCTAGTTAACGAGGTGCTCGCGGCCGGAAAACATTTCCAGCGGGCAACCTCCGACTATGTCTTCCCGTCACCAAAGACCGGCGGCCAGATGTCTGGCTTCACGAAGATGGTCAACCGCCTGGTCAAGGAAGCGAGCGTCGCCAAGTTCACCATGCATGACTTAAGGCGCAGCTTGCGCACCATCATGTCACGCTGTGGTTACGACAACGAAATCCAGCGGCTGTGTGTTGGGCAAAAGCCTAGCGGAATCGATCAGGTCTACAATCACGACGAACAGTGGATCATCCGCAAGATGGCGTTCGAAGCAGCTCACGACTACATTGCGGAGTTAGTCGGCGCGAAACGGGTCGGCAAAATCGTGCGCCTTCAGCGGACGAATCCGCTTGACCCGATCAAAGCCGAGCTCCTCGGCCGTCTCCGTGAGCATTATGCGGCTGAGGCGTCCTAGTGGTCTTTATCGCACTTGGCCAGATAGTCGCGCACCGCATCGACACGATAGAGGGGCCGCCCATCGACGTAGCGCCATTTCAGCGCGTGGTTCGGATTACGCCGCCACTGCTCCAGTGCACCGGGCGTGCGCCGGATAACGGCGGCCGCCTCCAATGCCGTTAAATTCGAGCTGGCCGGCAGCGCATCGATATCGAACGTCGCGGGCGGCGGCACGCCACGATTCTTGCGACGCCGCTTTGTGGCAGGCGGCATCTCACCACTACTTGGCGACTCTATTGCCTCGGTCGGAGGCTTTTCGTCTTCACCGTTCATGCCTCCGCCCCAAACCCTGATCGGTTTGAGGCAATAAGATCGCAGACGTCAGCAGCAATACAGAAATCGAGAGCGCAGGTATGGCTGCTGGGTAGCTTTGGCGTACAAATAGGACGAATCGTGCCTATTTTCGCAGGCCTTCCCGGTTAATCAAAATCTTTGCCCAGGCCGGGGGCGCCGGGATAGTAGGTTAATGCAAGCGCCCAGCCTTTGGAGCCAAAATGGATCTGGATGAAGAAGCAGCTCGGTTCGTGCAACTGCTCGACGAAGAACGCGAGGAGCAGGCGTACCAAGCTTACCTCGAGCAGCACACACGTTTCATCCCGCGGGAGTTTGTGCAGAACCACGGTATCCGGCTTAGCCTTGTTCTTCGCAAGCTCTCTTTCGGCGGGCGTGTGAGCTTTACGTGAGCGCCAGCACCACGTTGTTGATTAGGTCGGTCACAACGTCATCTGCCTGCGACTGGACGACAATGACGGAAGAGGGGTGGGCGGCGATATTCCGCTTCACCAGCTTCTCCTTCAAAATCTTGATGATGTTGCCGTTCACAGTCTGGGCGGTGTTGCACACCTCGATGATTTCCGACTCTTTGAACTCATCGGCGAAGTCGTCGTAGTTGGTTATCCCAACGCCGGTCCTCTTCGGATAACGTCTCGCGATGGCGGCATTGAATGCAGCAAGCCGCACTGGGTCTTTCAAAATCCAATTTAACAGGTGATCGAACGCCAGATTCCACGTCATGACGATGCAGGCGCGGTAGGCCCGGACCTTGTGGCAGTCGAGGGCTTCGCTCAGGAAAACCTTCTCGTCCGCTCCCGGCACCTTACCGGGAAGGTCGGCGAGAAGTTTGCTCACCGCCTGGATGGACTGATGGACGCCGCACTTCTTGTCTAGCTCAGAGCGAACTGCCCGGCCAAGCTTAAAGCCTTGCTTCTCGCGCAAGAGGTCCGGCGGCTTGGCGTCCGCCATCCGGTTGAGATTCATAGCGATGTTGATTTGCGAGAGATGGAGGGTGTCGTAGCAGCCCTTGATGTCGCTGGGTCGAAGATTTCCTTCCCGCCATGGACGTGGAGCCACCACGCAAAAAGACGCATCTTCTCGCGGGGTGATAGAGTGTCAAAATCAGCGACCTGAGAAACCAAGTCCTCAAGCCGCATCGGCGCCGCCGCCGTTCTTCATCTCGGCCACGCGCTGAAGCCCGAGATGGTGGAGGGTGTAGGTGCCCTTTTCCGACGAGGTGAAGAGCTGCTGTGCCTTCAAGTCGCGGAGAGGCTGCGCGAAATCCTTTACGTCCGTAGGCCACTTGAGCCACCGGTAAGCGGAATAGATGTGGGCATCCTTGGTATGGGGCTGCGCGCTGACAATCCTGTAGCCGGCGGGCGCTTTGTACTCGACGGTGGAAACCGCATGGGGCCCACATCCATAGTCCACCATGCCGCCGTCCTTGGTAACACCTGCAGCTCGCGGGCGTATGACATCGGAACTGGGAATTGAGGGCTTATCCACATCAGGGCGAGGCCAAACGCCATCACGACGAAAGCCGGCGTGCGCGACCGCAACTTGAGACCCGAGAATTCAAACCGGTGCGACGACAGCGAGGAACCTGCGGCGGCCGAGAGGGCGTTGCTAGGTTAGATTCCTAACTGATTTGATTTGCTTAGGTGTTGTTCGAATAATGTCAGCGATCGCTGACATATGGAAATGTTGACGAACGGCGACATTTTTCAATTGTCAGCGATCGCTGACATGTGATAATGTAAGCGAACGCTGACATTTGGATTCAACCATGCTCATTCGCACGCCAGCTGACCTCGGAGCCGTCATTCGAGACAGGCGCAAACGCCTCAAGCTCGACCAGTCGTCGCTGGCGAAGCAGATTGGCGTCAGCCGTCAATGGGTGATCGACATCGAGCACGGCCATCCACGTGCAGAGCTGGCGCTCGTGCTGCGGGCACTGGACGCTCTCGGCATTCCGGTGAATGCCGGTGACCAGCAGACGACCAGTCGCGGCTCGGCTCGTGGCGGCGTCGACATCAACACCATCGTCACCAAAGCAAAGAAGGGGAAAAGATGACAAGCGAGCTTGTCGCGCTCCTGGACGGCAATGAAATCGGCCGCGTGCGCAATGATGCGCGCGGACGGCTGAACTTTGTCTACAACGACGATTGGCGCGGATCGGATGGAGCGTACCCACTTTCGCTTTCGATGCCTCTTGCCGCACAGGAACATGGTCCTGCGGTCGTACAGGCCTTCCTGTGGGGGCTGCTGCCCGACAATGAACAGGTGCTCGACCGCTGGGCCAAGAAATTCCAGGTCTCCGCACGCAACGTCTTCGCGCTTATTTCAAACGTAGGCGAAGATTGCGCGGGTGCCATTCAGTTCGTTGCGCCTGAGCGTCTCGAAGCTCTGCGAAGCGGCAAGGATGACAAGACCGAATGGCTCGACGAAGCCGAGATCGCCAAGCGCCTTCAGGCGTTGCGCGAAGACCACGCGGCATGGCGCCTGCCGCGCGACACGGGGCAGTTCAGCCTTGCCGGCGCACAGCCGAAAACGGCTCTTGTGTTCAAGAAGGGACAATGGGGCATTCCATCCGGGCGAGTTCCGACCACCCACATCCTCAAGCCACCCACCGGCCATTTCGACGGGCATGCTGAAAATGAACATGTCTGCCTGCGGCTCGCAGGAGCACTTGGGCTGCCGGTTGCAGATACAACGATCATGCGCTTCAAAAACGAAATCGCAATCGTGGTTGAGCGGTACGACAGGCAGGTCAACGGAAACGACATCCTCCGTGTCCATCAGGAAGACGTCGGCCAGGCGATGGGCATTCTGCCGACCAGCAAGTACCAGAATGAAGGCGGTCCCACCCCGTCTAGTATTGTCGAGCTCCTGCGCACCTACTCGACAGAACGGGCAGCCGATGTGGAGACATTCGTCAATGCCTTGGGCTTCAACTGGCTCATAGGAGGCACCGACGCGCACGCCAAGAACTACTCTCTGCTCCTCGCCAGCGGCCCCCATGTCCGGCTCGCGCCACTTTACGATATCGCCAGCATTCTGCCCTACAAAGACATCGATATGCGTAAGATCAAGCTCGCGATGAAAGTCGGTGGCGAATACAAGCTCGACCAGATCGGGCTACGCCAGTGGCAAAAGTTTGCGCGCGAGACGCGCGTCGACGCCGAGCAACTGGTTGCTCAACTGGCCTCGATGGCCCAGCAGATCCCCGACCTCGTGACCGACATTCAAGCGCACACGAAAAAAGCGGGGCTCGAGAATGCGGTCATCGAGCGAATGGTCAGTGTTTTGAGCAGCCGGGCGAACGATTGCGAACGCCTTCTGAAGGGCACCTAGCTACTGTACCGGCAACACCAGCAGCGTGATGATCGTCGGCGTCACGTCGCCATCGGCGTCGACACCGCACTCATTGCGGCGATAAACGCCGTCGGCGGCGGCGCCGGAATTGCCGGAACGCAATGATCGCCATCGTCATCCGCGGCATCGGCGTCGTCGGCATCATCAGCAGCAGCGCCAGCGCTCAAATCGGCGAAAATGCCGGCCCAGCGGGCGCTGATTCAGGCCTTTCAAGATACTCGACGAAGGGGCTTGCTCAGCGATCCGGTCTTGACGCGCGTTGGCTTGTCGCAGCGCTAGGTGGACCCAAGTCCCACAAATCGCATGATCGCGGACGCCGATCTGACCGTAGCATTTCGGCAGCACGGCAATCCCGAATCCCGCGGCTACCAGGCCCAGAATGGCGCTGCCATCTTCGGCTTCCTGAACCACCCTGGGCACGAATCCCGCGCTGCCGCAGAGGTGAACAACGTGGCCGTTCAACCCGCGGCGGCTGGCATTTGCGAAGAAGATGATCGGTTGGGCTGCCAACGCCTGTACGGGAATCGCCCCGCGCTTGTGCAGCAGGGGATGGCCCTTCGATGCAAACAGCTCCAGCGGGTCGGGCCAGAGCCGACGAATGATGATGTTCTTTGGGAGAGGAAATACCGGAGACGGCCGCAGGAAGCCGAGATCAAGCCGTCGGTCCATCAGCATCGCGGCCTGTTCGCTGGTGGAGGCATGAAGCAGCTCAAGGCGTATCTCCGGATACGCTTGTGAAAAGCGGGCGGAGTATCTTCGAGAACGACGCATGGATCGGCGCCGATCCCGTATAGCCGATACGCAGCAGGCCGGCGTCCCCGCGCGCAGCCCGCTGCGCCGTTTCCATCGCGTGATCGAGCTGCGCAAGAGCTTCACGTGCCTGTTCAAGCAGGATCTGCCCAGCCTGGGTCAACTCGACGCCGCGGCGATGGCGCGGAAACAGCGGCGCGCCCACCTCGTGCTCCAGGGCCTTGATCTGGATGCTGAGGGGAGGTTGGCTCAGGTTGAGACGGCGTGCAGCCCTGCTGAAATTTAGTTCTTCAGCGACTGCGACGAAATAGCGGAGCTGCCGGATGCCCATCCTGCTATTTAGAAATCAACTACCTAAACGCGTCAAATAAGATATTGGACGAATGGCAGCCGCACCTCCATCCTTGTCGGGCTGCATAGCCAAGTCGGGGGCGGCTCGTGGTTTTCCGTGGGCCTAGGCAAGTGGAGGATGAATGGGAGACCTGCCGAACGAAGTGGAGATCCAGGAGGAGGGGCCGCGCGAGGGCTTCCAGATCGAGCCGGGACCGATTGCCTCACCCGACAAGATTCGTCTCATCGAGGCCTTAGCGCAAACCGGGCTTCGCCATATCCAGGTTTGTTCCTTCGTCAATCCTCGCCAGGTGCCGGGATGGGCAGATGCAGATGAGGTGGTCGCGGGCTTTCGGCCGGCGCCCGGCGTTCACTATGTCGGGCTCTGGTTTAATGACAGAGGTCTCGACCGAGCGCTCGCCTTCTCGGACAAGCTGACGCTCTCCGGTTCGATTGCGTTGTCCGCCTCTGATGCGTTCACGCGCAAGAACCTGCATCGCAGCCACGCGGAAAATGTCGAAGCGATGCGCAAGCAGACGCGCCTTCATTTGTCGAAGAACGTTCCGGTTCAGCGCATCGGAGTGATGGCGGCATTCGGCTGCAATTTCGAGGGCGATATTGCACCTGAGCAGGTCATCTCCACGCTTCGGGACGGCTTCGACATCGCCAAGGAATGCGGCGTCTCCATCGGCAACATCTCCTTGTCGGATACGATGGGCTGGGCGACGCCGCAACGCGTCGAACGACTGATCGGGGAAGTGCGTAACAAGTGGCCGCATCAGAGGATCACGCTGCACTTGCACGACACCCGCGGGGTTGCCGTCGCCAACGCGATGGCCGGTCTGCGCATGGGCGTGACACGGTTCGACTCCACCGTCGGCGGGCTGGGCGGCTGTCCCTTCGCGGGGCACAAGGGCGCCGCGGGCAACATCTGCACGGAGGAGCTCGTGCTCCTTTGTGAGGAAATGGGGATCAGCACCGGTGTCGATCTCGATGCGCTGATCGAAGTCGGGCGGATGGCCGAGGAGATCGTCGGCCATCCACTGCCGAGCGAACTGCTCCACGCCGGCAGCCTCAATTCATTTCGAAGGAAAGCGTCAGGTGTCCACTAAACCGCTTACTGGGCTGAAGGTCCTCGAGTTCAGCCACACCATCATGGGACCCTGCGCGGGTTTGATACTCGCCGATCTCGGCGCCGACGTGATCAAGGTCGAGCCCGCGCCCGACGGCGACCACACCCGCCGTTTGCCGGGCTTCGGCGCCGGCTTCTTTGCCGGCTTCAACCGCAACAAGCGCAGCATCGCGATCAATCTCAAGCATTCTGAGGGCCTGGCGGCCATCCATCGACTGGTGATGGACGCCGACATTCTCATCGAGAATTATGCGCCCGGCACCATGGAGCGGCTCGGGTGCGGTTATGCGGATCTGGAAGCGGTCAATCCGCGCCTGATCTATCTGGCGCTCAAGGGATTTCTCGCAGGTCCCTACGAACATCGGCCGGCCCTCGACGAGGTCGTGCAGTTTCAGGCAGGGCTCGCCTATATGACAGGTTCCGCGGGACGGCCGTTGCGCGCGGGCGCTTCCGTCAACGATATAAGCGGCGCGATCTTCGGCGTCACGGCCGCGCTCGCCGCGCTTCGCGAGCGAGACGCGACCGGACGAGGTCAGCGGATCAGCAGTGCGTTGTTCGAGAGCGCAGCGTTCCTCATGGTGACGCACATGGCGGGTGCGGTTGCGAGCGGTCACCCGCCGAAGCCCATGCCGGAGCGTCGCCATGCCTGGGCGATCTACGACGTCTTCAATACGAGCGACGATCAAATCTTCATCGGCGTCACCAGCGACAAGCAATGGATCCGGTTCACCGAAGAGTTCGGGCTCGCCGCTCTCGGCGAGAATACGGATCTCGCGACCAACGTCATGCGGGCGAACCATCGAGGCTGGCTTATCCCCGCCGTGCGGTCGGCGCTTGCGCCCCTTTCGAAGGCGCTCATCGCCGAGCGCTGCGAACGCGCTGCGGTCTCATGGGCGCCGGTCGGTAAGCCGACGGATCTGTTCGACGATCCGCATCTGGCCAGTCATGGCGGCCTGATCGATGTCGCAATCCGCACCCCCGAAGGCGCAACCGAGATGACGCGGCTGCCCGCCATGCCAGTCGAATTCGGTGCGGAACGCGAGCGGCCGGGGCTGACCCGTCAACCACCGCGTCTCGGTGAGCATACGGAAGAAATCCTGGTCGGCGCCGGGTTCGACCGCGCTCAGATCGAGAGGCTGGCGCGAGGGCAGATCATCGTCGCGCCCCCTTAGCGGACGCTGGACGAGACAAGAAACGAAGACGAAGTGAGGGCGAAACAAGGCATGCACGGGCCGACGACACAAGTTGGGGAAATGCTCGCGACCGGTGGCGAAGGGGCGTCGGCAAATGCCGATAACGCGTCATCGGCTGCCGTGATCAATGCGCGCCTCGACCGTCTTCCGATGAGCTGGCCGATCTGGAAGCTGGTCCTTATGGTCGCCCTCGGGGCCTGGTTCGAGATCTATGACGTCTTCTTCACCGCCTACGTTGGACCGGGGCTCGTCAGAAGCGGAATTTTCACGACCTCGACCGTGAACTTCTTCGGCTTCGCCGGATTGGGCGCCTTCGTGGCCGCCATGTTTGCCGGCCTGTTCGTCGGAACGATCATGTTCGGCCAACTGGCTGATCGTTTTGGGCGGCGGATCGTTTTCACTGGCGCGCTACTCTGGTACACGGCAGCCGCCGCATTGTTGGCCTGCCAGCACAGCGCGGAGTGGATCATCGTCTTTCGATTCCTCGCGGGCATCGGCGCGGGCGCAGAGATCGTGACGATCGACTCCTACACGACCGAGCTCGTCCCCGCGAATTCGCGCGGGCGGTCGTTTGCCTTCCTGCAGGCGATACAATTCTCCGCGGTTCCGACCGTCGCGCTGGTGGCCTGGTATTTCTTGCAGACGGCGCCCCTCGGCTTTGACGGATGGCGGTGGGTCATCTGGCTGGGGTGCCTGGGAGCGGTAGCTGTCTGGTTCATCCGGCTGGGCTTGCCGGAAAGTCCGCGCTGGTTGGCCCAGAAGGGCCGCATCGCTGAGGCAGATGTGATCGTCTCCCGGCTTGAGCGTGAGATTGTGGCGCAGACGGGTACGTCATTGCCTGAGCCCGAGCCTCATCTTCCCGTGGCGCAAGAGGCGATGGTCAGCTTTGCGGAGCTGTGGGGCTCCCAATACCGGGGGCGCACTATCATGATGCTGGTGTTCAACTTCTTTCAGTCGATCGGCTATTACGGGTTTGCGAGCTGGGTTCCGACGCTCTTGATCGCCAAGGGCATCAACATTACGCACAGCCTTCTTTATTCGTTCGTTATCGCCATTGCGAACCCAATTGGTCCGCTACTTTCGATGACGTTCGCCGAGCGGATCGAGCGCAAGTGGATCGTGGTGGGATCTGCCACGGCGATGGCGGTCATTGGAATGATCTTCTCGCGGCAGGAAGAGGCAGCTCTGATCGTTGCGCTCGGCGTTACTATGGCCCTGGCGAGCAATTGCCTGACATTCTCCTATCGTGCCTATCAGGCGGAGCTCTTCCCCACGCGCATGCGCAGCCGCGCGATTGGCGCCGTTTATTCAATCAGCCGCATCAGCGCAATGTTCTCTGGCTTCCTGATCGCGTTCTGCCTGCGCGACTACGGCGTGACGGGCGTGTTCACGTTGATCGCGGGATCCATGGCGATCGTCGTAGCGACCATCGGCCTGTTCGGCCCCCGCACCAACGGACTGAAGCTGGAGGCGGTTTCGGGATAGGTTGAGGAACACGAACCGGTTCATCCGCGTCTGTGGGCTGAAATGTCGCCTCCGCCTACACGGTTTAACAGGCGGAATGCTGAATGGTGTCGAAGGATATGTAGCCGGAGACACCCGAACGCGAGCGTACAGGTAAGGCGTCTTGCGTGGACCGAGGGGGAGAACACCGCCAAACCTGAGGCACGGCATCGACTTGCAGCAAGCAAGGGAAAAGACTGCGACCGGCAACCTCACCGATGCGCTGGTAGTCCAACATATGAACGAGGGAAGGCATGAGCGGAATGGCAAGGGAGTTGACCCCGATGTCCGCCATGTGGGTCATGATCGGAATCACGACGGCGGGGTGCGAATGCTGATCGAACATTGCCCCCCATCGGCGTCGTCGAGACCTTTCAGGCCGTTGATTTCATTGATTTGAGATGACGGGCCCCCTACGCCGATCATGGTCGAGACCCCACGCCGAAACACGCTCTGCTCGCGCCAGCTTTGCATAATGGTCCACAATTTAGGCGATCCATCGCATCCGCTTTGAAACTCAGTGTGCAGTCAGGTTACCGTCAGACCCGATCTGTATGCTGCTGGCAGTTAGAGCGCGGTCACTTCCGTGACCGCTCGCATGCAGATACAACACAGGAGAAAGACCTATGCCTGTAATCCGAGGCACAAACTCCGACGATCACTTGAATGGAACGCCCGACAGAGACTACATTGATGGCCAAGGTGGGAACGACTGGCTCTCCGGTGGCGCGGGCGCCGATGATGTACAAGGCAATAAGGGCAATGATGCGCTCTCTGGTGGTGACGGCGACGATTTTCTGTACGGCGCTGAAGGCAACGATACTCTGTTCGGCAATCAGGGCAACGACAACTTCATCTTCACGAGCGGGGGCGGCAAGGATACCGTGAGGGACTTCACGATAGGGGACAAACTGCACATCGCGGATGGGATCAATAACACTAACATTCATACGGTTGCTAACGTTGTCGATCACGTCCACGCAGTTGGACCGGACACCACGGTTGTTGACCTCGGAAAGGGTAATTCGATCACGCTCTCCAATGTAAATGCTAACGATGTTCAGCATCACCCGGAGAATTATTTCTCCATCTCGCATATCACCGATCTACTCATCTGACTTGCTCGGTCAGCTGTGAAATGGACCCGCGGAGCGGGACCGCTTGAACCGGTTTGTTAGTTGGAAACTGACCGCTCCTGATCCGTTTCTATCACGCTGCGAGAAACGCTGTCTGCGGCGGTTGCTGTGGGCATGTGGTCACCGCGTCGCTGACCGTCCAGGATGTCGCCAGCACCGGCTTCGGGTTCAAATCATAGTCGTAAGCGAGCAGCCCTTCGATGAGCGAGGATGGATCCGGGTAGTAGACCCAATTGAGCGTTCCGCCGGCAACTTGATATTAGCGAAACGAAGCTTTGTGCGGCTAGAGCATGATGTTTTTATACGGAAACACACCCTGAATTTTTTGAGATAGTTGGCGCACTCCTCCTTGGAGAAGAGGTCGAGGAGTTCGCCGACCCTGCGCCAAGTCGATTCGACGTCACGCGTCTGCGCGGGCCCGCATCAGGTGTTTGAGCTTGGCGAAGACCTGCTCGATCGGATTGAAGTCGGGGCGGTAGGGCGGCAGGAAGAGCTGATGTGCTCCTGTGGCGCGGATGGCGTTGCGCGCCGCCTTGCCCTTGTGACCACCGAGATTGTCGAGGATGACGAGTTCACCTCTATGCGAGGGTCGCTTCGTCATCTGGTTGAAGCAACAGGCGAGACCGCCTCCTTCTATGTTGCGGATGGCGATGAACGCATCTGGGAGCGGCCAGCGTCACGCCACCGGCCGGGCGATCCATTGGCCGCAGAACATGATCCGCCGTGCTGGCGCGGCAATCCGCAAGTCGAGATCGAGTTACTGCTTTACGCTGGGCCCGCCTTGCGCTTGAAGCCGCAATCCGCACCGAGGCCGAACTGCTTTCGATGTTGGATGAGCCGAGGCCAGCGGCGTTTGGCAGGGCAACGCAAACCGTGGCCGAGGCTATGGCGTGAGCCGCGATCTCCCGGACAAATGAGGTGGCAGAATGGCCTTCAATCTTCACGATAGTCGGACCAGCCATGTTCGGCGGCGATCTCCAGCTCGCCGGTGAGCGACCAAGAGCCGATCACTTCGCCATTGCGGATCGCGCGGAACGCATAGGGTAGCAATTCGCTCTGGCTCTCTCGGATCGTCTTCAGGGCGATCCTGCACACGTTCGATTGATCAGCCCAGCGCTGCGGATCAGGACAGGGGAAGCTGAACTTCGGGAACGGCTTGCCCACACAGTCGATGGCTTCATAAGTGATGATCTGTGCCATCGCGCATTTAAGGCGCGAGAAGATTACCGGAAAATTAAAAGGTCGCCGGGATGATCATCCGCCAATCGTGGCGATCTTCAGCCTCTGGTCTTTGGTCCGCCTAGAGGGATATTTTTTGCATAGCTTTGCCGCACGTTCGACATCCATTCGTCCATCTCCGAACGCAATTTTTCCCGGGCGGATGGATCTCTTTTGGTGAGTCGTTTGAGAATGAACGTGACGTAAGCAGCGGCGGCGACGCTGAGCAGAGCCGCAAATATCGACAGGACGCTACTAATCGACCCGTCGTAAAGCCACCTCTGAACTTCATACATCGAACTTCTCCCGCATCTTCGCCGTTCGTGCGCCAATATCAGTGTAGATTTGCTCTTCCTCGCTCAATGTCCCGGTTGCCCGTACCGCAATCCCGGCAATCCAGACACCCGAAAATACCGCCAGCAATAAGATAGGCGCTCCTGCTGCCAAACCAATCAAGCCCGAGGCTGCGAGCGCTGTTCCACCTCCAATACCATATCTGACGTTCGTAAGTTGATTCTTTCGTTCGGCGCCCTTGTCGGTGCAGTGGCGGGAAATTGCGATCAGATCGCTCAATATTTCGGCCTTGGTATCCGGATCATTGGCTCCCCTGAGAAACTCAGCCATTTCGGCAAGAAACGCAGGCTCGTCCAGGGTGGCCCGGATGTCACGCAGCGTGCCTGCATCAGGCGCTCCATTGAGCGTTTTTCTAATGTCGTGAAGGACTTGTCTCGGATTCTTCGCCATCAGCGAGCCCCACCCAGTTCTTACAATCTAAACGTTTAGATTGATCGCTTTTCAATGATTTTCGTGAGCTTGCGGGCCTTCGCGAGGCCCGGCAAACCCGATCGGTCTTCCCGCAATTGAAGACGGTTGTGTTCGTCCACGGGTGCTTTTGGCACGGGCACCATTGCGAGAGGGCGCGGCTGCCCAAGACGAACGCCGACTATTGGACGAAAGAGCTTCATCGCAACGCGCAGCGGGACGATACGACGCTCTGGCTTCTGAGGAGATCCGGATGGCGCTGCGTCGTTATCTGCCAAGCGAAGGAACCAGTCAAGTTGGACAAGATCCTCCGGGCAACCATGATTCGAATGTCGTGGGCGCGGGCCGCGTCGGTTGAGGAGACGTTCGCGTTGTGGGCGGCGTCGCTTCGTGAGATCAAGCAACGGATACGTCCGTTGTTCACGCAAGAGCGTGTTGCGACGAATGCAGGCCTATTCCTGGAAGGTCTGCTCGGAGATGAGCAGCGCAAGACCGGTTGGATGCGCGCAGAGGCGGCTGGCGATCCCGGCCCATGG
Organism: Bradyrhizobium ingae; assembly: GCF_055791185.1. Taxonomy (NCBI): domain Bacteria; kingdom Pseudomonadati; phylum Pseudomonadota; class Alphaproteobacteria; order Hyphomicrobiales; family Nitrobacteraceae; genus Bradyrhizobium; species Bradyrhizobium ingae. The sequence continues at coordinate 8,580 of NZ_JBVUBB010000025.1, read as the reverse complement.
CGGCAGCAGGCGATTCTGGGTCGTGGAGACTGGGACGCTGATGCCCTGCGCGATATCGTGCGCGACTATGTCATCGAGCATTTGGCGGATGACGATGCGGTGCTGGTGATCGACGAGACTGGTTTTCTCAAACAGAGCAAGGCGCCATGCGGAGTGGCGCGGCAATACACTGGTTCGTCCAGGGGTATCGGCATAAGAGTGCGATCTCCATTTGTGCCGGAGTTGCCAATTGGATGATTGTTACGCAGCGCAGGAGGCAGAGCCGCTGAGACGACGGTTTGTAGACTCTGATACGCGGATTGGATACCGCATTTCCGTTTGTTCGTCCGGGGCTGCCTCGATCTGCCAGCGGGCATCGACAATGTCGGCCACACAATTCGTGCGAGAGTTCCCCAACCGGGGCTCTGCCCCCAGCGATGCGCAACAATGATGTCGCTCCTGAAAGTTCTCCTGTGTTGAGGTGGAAGGAAGCGTAGCTAATTCGACAAGCGATCAGGTTGCGCCGTGCGGCTCCGCCTCTTGGCCGATTGCCCAAAGGAAGGCGGCCATTTCCTTGGCGATGGCCACGGTGACGACTGCCTGGCGTTTGCCGCGTGCCATCAGCTTGCGATAGCGAGCGCAGAGTCTGACTTGGGCTTTCCAGGCGATGTCGCACACCGCCTTCGTCAGACCGGCCTGCCGCTCCTGCAGTAGGCGGCTCATCCGGGCGGGGAAGCGGTAGGTCCAGGCGCCCTCAATGAGCACGCTGCGCGCCCGGCCATTACCAGCTTTGGTGATGCCGCCGCGCCGGATGCGTTCTCCCGTGGAGTTTTCGCAGGGCACCAGGCCGAGATGCGCCATCAGTTGGCGCGGGCTGCTCCGGATCCGGTACCCAGACCGCGGTCAGCTCCCCTGCACGATGCAGCTTGGCCAGGGTCAGCGCATCACGGCGGTTGGTCTTGACCCGTTCTCCAGGCCGCTTCGGGATCAGTGATGGTGCAACCACGATGCAGTCGTGGCCAAGCCGTGTGATCTGACGATGGAGACCGTAGCCGGTCGGGCCGGCTTCGTAGCAAAAGGCAAGGTCCCGGTGCCTTTTGGCGAGCTTCGTTATCAGTCGCTCCACCGCATCAGGCGCACTGTCGATCTCGCCGATGAAGCGCACGTCGCCATCGCGCCCCGCCTCGGCTACGGCTACCGAGATCTTCAGCTTCGACGTATCCAGTCCCACGTAGATTTTGCTATCCTGCCGCACGGCTCGTCCTCCTATGTGAGAGGCTCGGCGCCGGCCCACCCGGCGCAACCCTCGCTCATCGCATACTACGGACGAGCCACCTCTCGGACAACGAACATACGGTCTGCCAGATCGGCGTCTTCGCTGCCTACGTTTCGCGTCATGGCCATGCGTTCATCGATCGCGCGTTGTATCTTCCGAAGGAATGGACCGACGATCCAGATCGACTTGAAGCCACTTATGTACCTGCCGACGTCAGCTTTGCGACCAAACCAAAGCTTGCGACGAGAATGATCGCACGCGCGATAGCCGCGTCTGTACCATTCAAGTGGGTTGCCGGTGATGCCGTCTACGGTGTTGGCAACATCGAACAGCAACTACGTCGGGCAGGCAAAGGCTACGTGCTTGGGGTCAGCAGCGCTCATGTGTTTCGATCCTGGGGCAAGCGACCGCCGGTCGCCGGTACGGCTGCAGACCTCGCCCGGACGCGGCGCTCATCCGACTGGAAGCGCCTGTCGGCGGGAGCCGGAACCAAAGGACCGCGGCTGCACGATTGGTGTTATCTCGAATTGGCCGATCTCGAGGCCGAGCAGTTCAACAGTGCAAATGACGGTTTGTGGACACGCGGTCTACTGATCCGTCGTCGCATCGCCGATGATGACCTCGCCTTCTTCTCCACCTGGTGCCCAACGGGAACAGCCATTGAAACGCTGGTCGCGGTCGAAGGCCATTGATGGGCGATCGAGGACAGCTTTGAAACCGCGAAAAACGAGCTCGGGCTCGATCACAACGAAAGCAGATCCTGGCATGGCTGGCACCGTCACGTGTCCTTGGCGATGCTCGCCTTCGCCATGATGGCCGCGATCCGACATCGCGCTAACCCGCCACCGCCCAAAAAAACGAAACGGCGCCCCCCGGCAAAAGCCAAAGCGCAACCACCCCACCACTGATCCGTTGGTCAATCCAAGTAATCCGCCGCATTGCTATCAGACTTGCTCGAAAGCGGATTCAACCCGCACACGTCATCGCATGGTCTTTCTGGCGCAGAGCTCACCAGGCTGCCGCTCAACGCGCCCACTTCAAATCAACAAAGCAACTGTAATGCTAGGCCGCCTTATGCCGTTTCGTTAATCCGCGGAGGTGCTGCCTTCCCCACGACGAAATAGACGAACCCGTAACCTGGGATGAACGCCGACAAGGCGCAATTGAGGATGGACCTGTTTTGCAATCCTTGAATGATCCCCATTACTCGGCTAGCAAATACGGCAATCGTCAAAATCCAGTGCCAAAATGAACCCATAATCGAATCCCAATTTCCGACGCGTCCAGCGAGCTCCAATTAAAAAACGGCCTCAGCTGGCCGGGGGGCAAATGCTGAGGCCGTTCGTAACTGCTCAAGCTGTTCTGCAGCTCGAAGCGTGGTTGAAACGCCACCTATGGCCGTTTGTTCCACAACAGGAACGCCGGTCGTTCGGCAGTCAAGGGCCGGTAGATTTGGGCCACGAGGCGCCCGTACAGCCCCTTTCGTTCGTAGTAGGCCAATGGCTATGAGACGGCTTTCGTGACTGATCGAGGCATCCACCAAGGCAAGCCGTTGTGCATCGATGGCCTGCTGTAACTGAGATGGGTGGGTGAAGCGCAACAGCGCAGCCAAACCCGCGGTGGTCGGCGTGATTTGTGCAATACCTTCAGCTACGACGCGGCACACCTCTCTCTTTCGCAGGTTGGCGAGTTGTTGGGGGTCGACGCGGCTGGCCGAGGGCATGACAATCTCATCAACGGTAGGAGGAATGTGCACGGTAGGTTCGAAGCCTGCCCAGGCGGCCGATGGTCAGGTCTGGAACGGAAGAACCAGGTGGGGGAATTTACGGCTGACGAGTCGGCAAAAACGAAGAAAGTGTTCCTGGTGCAAGCGCCTGTCCATCGGCTGGTGCCCTAGTATAGCTCTGCGGTGCAGAGATGACGCTTCAGCCCGATGAAGCGATCCCGGCCACCGACGCAGTGGGCATGCGGCGATGAGGGAAATGGATCCGCATCGTATCGGTGAACCCGCCAGATCTCGCCGTTGACCTTGTAATCCTTCTGGACGAGCTCGCGACCCAGATCGTCGACCACTCGGATGTAACCAAGGTCAACGGAAATATGATCGTCAGATTCATCGACAATTTGGTCCGGCATTTTGGCCCTCCCAAAAGTGGCCTTGGAATCTAATGCGGAATGCTACCATCGTATAGCGGGCCAGGAATAACCGATTCACGGTTTCAGCGTAGGGGTTCGAGCGTTCAAACCCCTGGCATGCAGCCGTGCACGAGATTCGGGCCTCACGCAGGCCAAGTCAAAGGCGTGTTGCGCGAGGTCGGGTTCGACACGGTAAGGTCGCGCCTAAAAGCCATCGTTGGAGGGGCCGATAGGGATCTATCTTTAATGCGAGTTCGTGAGCAGGCTGCTGCGCTTTGAGCGGTGATGTCTCGTTTTGTAACCAGAGTGAACTGGCGTAGAATGAGCCAGTGCATGGCGAACCGGTAGGGCCTCGTGACCTCTCAGTGGCAATATCAAGTTAGATTTGATGTCCGCGATACTGCGGTAGCGGACTCAATACGTCGAAATTTTTGCGATCCGGCACTGAGTCCTCTATTCGATATACTCTCGGCGCATGGCGCGGCACCGAAATGTCAGTTCGATACCTTTGCGGAGTATGTCGCCGCGGCAGAGGAAAACGGCGTCGAAAGTTATCCGCTCTATCGGTGGACGAAGGCAACGATCGAAGATCCGACGAAGAAGGATAAATATTTGAAATCCTTTACTCTCTACGTAGATGATCAAGAGGTCTACGAAAGGGAGATTGCTGACGCGCTAGAAGCGGACTTGCAGTCGGTTGCCCGTAGCGGGATCATCAATCAAACATGTAAGTTCGACAGCAATCCTGCCAACAATCCTCAACCGCCAGAACGCTCCCGCGACTGGGGCTAGCCCATCAATGCGGGTGAGTTGAGACGACCGCTCCTGGCCGATTCCGTTGAAAGAAGCGGCGGTAGTCCGATGTATTGGCGCCAGCGCGATGTAGCCGAACGTCTTTGCTGGCTTAAGCGGGCTTGAGGGTTAGCATCGGGATCAGCTTGGCCATCTTGCGAAGGTTCTGAGCGGTGGCTGCGAGGATGAACTCGTCGCGCGCGCCGTTTGGGCCTCGTAGACGTAAACGGTCGAGCTTGAGAATGCGCTTGAGGTGCGCGAACAGCATCTCGAGCTTCTTGCGTAACCGGCTCGAGGTGCCCCATTCCCAAGATCATGCGATCTCGCGCGCCACGTCACGTGGCGCCGTCATAGATCGACCGCGGCACGTATCGAGCCGCCTGCGGTTTCGGCTTTCGCCCGGCTCGGTGCCAGATAGACGTTCCGCAGATCGTTCTTCATCGCGCCCTGCACGGATTTGGCGACCTTGTCGAGCACGTTGCTGACTTTGTGGCACCAGCACCGCCGGTGTCTGCGCGCTCACCGCCGTTGCATGCGCTGGGGACGCAGTACCAAGCTCGCGCGGGCTTCGGCTTTTCTTTTTTTGTGCCCAGGCCACAGCGGCTGGAAATGCCCCGGCGTGTGCAAAATGTGCACCAGTCGACCTTCCTGACCCAGGACAGGATGCACGGTCACGCCATTCGCATCTGCCTCGATGGCTTGAATGCGCAGGCCAAAACGGGTCGCCAGCAAGACCCCGACACCTCCAGCGCCGTAAAGGTCGATGGCGCCATGCGGATCGACCGCGCCGAATTGAACCAGCCTATCCCGCAACGACTGAGCCTGTTGCTGAGTCTGCGGCGTTTCGTAGTCCTGTCGCTCCGTGTTGCTGGCAAATTGAAGAACCGTGTCCAGCAGGCAATTCAGTCCTTGGCCACTGGCCTGTCCTACGTAGGCATTGAATCGCGCCAAAAATTCTTGGAGCGGGTAGCTCAACGGGCCGACAGGCAAGTCAGGCAGCGATGCGCCCGCGAGTGCCTGTGAGGGCGCCTGGTGATGTGCCGCGGGCGGCACTCCGAAGGCGGCGGCGCTGTGCCGATCGTAGCCAGAAGTACTGGTGTGTTGCCAAGGATCGCTGACGATGTTTTCTTCGAAATGACGCCCCCAAAAGCCCGTGGGCGTCTCTGATGGTCCCATGCTTTCGGCACCGCTGGTGCCACCCCAGTCCTGTGCGCCAATCGGTCGTGTGTCGCTGGCTTGGTAACTCGGCGCGCTCCACGATTGTGCGCCGTGCGCGTAGCCGTGCTCATTGCGGTCCGACTGCGCGGACTGCAATGGCCACGCGGAACTCCAGCCGGCAGGTACCTGTGCCGCGATCTGGTTCGCCTCGCGCCAAAGCTGCGACTGATCGCAACTTGCCACTTGCGGCTCGGCATAGTTTGGGAGCCAGCTTTCGCGGTGCTCCCCTCCCGCGCGGATGAGAGGCCCGATATCCGCGAGCGGCGGACGGGATGCTCCACCGGCCGAGGATCCGCCAGGATCGTGGACCGGCTGAATAATAACTTGTCTGCCTAGCGGATTGTTTACGGCCGGCTCCCACGCTCGGCTATCGAACGATGCCGTGTAAGGCTGAGTGTTAAGAGACAAATTCGTCGGCCACTGCGACGGCCTCGGTAGGAGCCCTGCTCTGTCCAGTGCTTCGATCAGGACGCCGGGGGCCGGTTGCGGGCCATTGAATTGCGAGGGATCAAATTGCAGGGGAAGGAGATATCCGAAATCACGCGGCGGCGGCCAAGCCGGTACGGCGGCTGCCGGAGCGGATGATTGTTGCGACAGGCTTAAGGAAGACGGCATGCCTTCCCAAAAGTTCGCGAGGTCCCAACCGTCGGCGGGCAGCTGGCCAACTTGGTCCACTTCCTGCCAGAGCTCCTCCGGATCGACAGCTTGCAATGGCGAATGGGCTGCCTGTTCCCCCATCTGCCAGGAGCCGACTGCGCCCGAAACACCGTCCCCGAGGCTACTGTTGCCGGACTCACGTATCAGGCCGATAGGCGGCGTAGTCTCTGTTCGCTGGTTGGAACGAGCTGCATCATCGATGATATGTCCGCCTTCTGCCGTGGAACTGCGACGTGGAGGCCCGCGATCAGCTAATGTGTTTGGGTCACGATACTTACGAAGCGCTTGCAAGGCGGCTTTCAGGTCCGTCAAGTGGCGGGCACCCCTTGATACCCTGCGGGCGTGGTCGAGCAGCGAATCGTGATCGAGTGCAGTAATCGTTTGACTTGGCCCGAGAGAATTCGCCAAGTCACGCAAAGTGCGATTATACCGCCGGGCGGTCTTGCTGAGCCACCCTTGGCGCCCAGCAGCTGCCTCGATGGCCCGGTCGATGAGACTCTCGTCTTCCACAGAGACAACTAGACCATATGGCGTATCAGGCTCGCGATACCACCGAAGGACCGTCAGCGCGGAACCCACTTGCCCGTCATTCGGAAAAAACTCGTCGGCGTGAGCGACCAAAGAATCATGATCGAGTGCATCAATGGTTTGGCCTCGCGCCCCGAGATGATTGCCCAATCGACGAAGAGCGCGAGCGTAAGTGCTTCTTGTTCCTTCTTTCAGACGCTCGCACGCAACCTCGGCCTCGAGAGCCGAGCTGATGAGGTTCTGGTCGTTATCAGACAGATGAGGATGGTTAGGGTTTGAGCGCGGTGGGCGGCCCCCTGCGATGGGAGCAGCACCGCCTTGGCGCTCCTCGGCCAAGTGCTGCTCAGAGTCCTCGTGCGCGACCTGGTCTACCGCTCCTGGCGCGGCCGGCTCCGCCTGTTGTTGCAACATGGCGTAGTACGCCTGCAGCCAACCTGGATCGACTGGATCGAACGGATTGAAATTGTCTGGGTCCACGCCAATCTCCCGCGTCCGAAGCTAGATCGTAGCAAGTTCTCAACCTCAGCGCCCAGAGCGGGAGGGGGTGAATTTGATCAGGATAGGGCGACAGTCCCGCACGATCACGGGCGACGACTTTGATCCCTGGCTGGCGCTTTAGCCAGCTGCGCTGGGGTGGCTCCATTCACCGACAGGCCCACATTCACACAGATCGTAGAATTGCGGACCTACCAAAGCTGGGCGGCGGCGGTCAGGGTGAGCACACTCCGTCTCGTCTTCGTCATCATCCGCTCCATCTAGCTGTTAGCTGCTCTATGTGATGGCCGGGGCCCTATTGATCACTTCCCAGTTACTATCCAGCATAGTACCCGCCAAATAGAAACGCCCCGGAGCGGTCGCCTTCCAGCTTAACTGAGGGTCCCAAAAAACGGGCCATCTCGCTTTGTCTCTAACTGGCCGCAGCCTTCCAGATGCGATCGAGGAAGCACGCTACCCCAATTCGCTCGTTGACCCGCGCAGCAGTGCCTCCAGTTTACGCGCACCTTGCTCGATCGCCTCAGACCAATGGCCGAACCGTTCCTGCGCGACGACTTCGAACGACGGGTACCACAGTGGCTTTCCGCCAGCCTGGGCCCAATACCAGGGATAACCGCAGGGCACGAAAACCACGCCGGGGACTCCGAGTGCTCCGGCGATATGGACGGCGAAGCTGTCGGGCCCAACCACGGCGTCGAGATTGGCGATCGCTGCGATCAATTCCGCAGGGCGCTCGATATGCACACCGGCATCGATCGGGTGACGCCATCGCTTCATGTCGTGGCGTTGCGCTCCACTCATCAAACTGATCGGCGTGACGGAGTGTGGAATCACAGCGGCAACCTGCTCCATCGATAGGCCAAGAGCGCCGCTCTCCCATAGGATTCCTACCAACGGCCTTGCGAACACGGCCAAAGCATCGCGCCACTTGGCGAATAGCTCGGCATCGGGACGCAGGTACGGAACGTCATCTGCAATGGTGCAGGCGTCGATCGACAGAATGCGCAATAGCGATTGCAACGGCGTAGCTGAGAGTCCAGGTCTCGGCTCGTCCATAATCACCGGCTCAGCGAGGTGGGCAAGAAGAGCCTGATAACGCGCCTCCGCGACCACCTGCACATCTTGCTGGCTCGTCAGCCGGCGCAAGAGGCGAACGAGCGCTACGAACTCGAGTGCGCCGGTCGTCGGGAGGACGAGTATCCGCGTCACAGGCTCTAACATTACAGTTGGTGCGCCGGGAGACCGGCAAGGAGTAGGTGGTGGAAGTCCACTGCGATAAAGGAGTAGCGATCCACATCGGCCCCGAGCCGTGCGCAGGCGTCCGCGAGGATGTCGGCGAAGCGTCGGCAGGGGAGCGCATAGGCCAGCCATCGAGCGTGTGCTGCAGCAGCATAGGAAGGAGAGTTCGAGATGAACGCCTAGCCATGTGCGTAAGCTGCGCGAAAAGATGGGGGTGGGCCCCCCGGGGTCGGCGTTCAGGCGCGGGCCTCAAACCAGTC
>NZ_JBVUBB010000024.1:0-124830 GCF_055791185.1 Bradyrhizobium ingae | reverse complement strand
CGCCGGGCGAGCCGCCGGCGGGGGCGGAGCCGGCCGGGCCGCAGCGACCGGCGGAGGCGCAGCGCGCGGAGGCGGCGGTGCGGCTGCCCGCGGCGGCGGGGCCGAGGGCACCGGTTTCGCAACGGCTTGGGGATGCGGCGGCGCGGCTGGCTTGGCCGCTTGCGGCGGCGGGGCGACCACGCGCTGATTCTGCGGCCTTGGCGGCTCGCGGCCCGTGGGCTGCACCGCCGTGACGGCAGGCTTGCCGCCCGCCCCTGCCGCAGATGGAGCCGTGGTGCCCTGCTCACGAATGGCTGACTTCGCGCGGCTATCCGGAGGGGTGGTGGCCGGGGTCCCGGCGACCGGCGGCCGTTGCGGCTGGCCGGGCGCCGTAACCGCGGGCGTCGTGGTGGACGGCGCCGTTGCGGTCGCGGCGTTCGGCCGCCCCGGCTGCGTGCCATTGGCCGGCGCCGTCGCAGTTGGCGCGAGCCTGCCGTTCGGCGTCTGGGCGGCCGTGGGCGCAGGCGGGGCCCCATGGGTGCCGGGGACCGGCAACGTATTGGCTTCGGGCAGCCGGCTCGGCGGCGCGGCGGTGGCCGGCCTGACATTCGCCGGCGTCGCAGCCGGTGTCCCCGGCCTCGCGGTCGGCGTGATGGTCGCACTCTGCGGCATCGGCAGCTTGCCCTGCTGGATCAAGGCGGCGCGCTGCGCGACGGCCTGCGGCACGGCCGGTCCCGCCGGCGTGGCGCGGCCCGCGACGGCCGGCGCGAGGCTGCCCCGCGCAAGGCCCGCCGCGGTCGCGGGCGGCTGGTTGATGACGGTGTTGATCACCGTGGTGTTGTGGATGTTCTGGTAGATGATGTTATTCGGCGGCGGTGCGACATAGACCGGCGGCCTGACGAAGACCGGGATCGGCACGAACATCGGCTGCGGCAGCACGAACAATCCGACCACGGGCAGCGGCGGCGGCAGCACGACGAAGTCCGGTGGCGGCGGCGGGCAGAAATAGACCGGCGGCGGCGGCGGCGGCACGAAGCCGAACACGGGATCGCTGAACAGCAGCACGGGGCGATCGACATAGACCACCTCCTCCGGCGGCGGCGGCGGCACGTCGTAGTCCATCATGGCGAAGCTCGGCGGCGGCTCGAGCGGCGCGGTCAGGATCGCGAGCCTGCGCCGCGCGTCGCCGGCATGCGGCCCACGCGGATAGCGGCGCAGATAGGACCAGTAAGCGTCCGGCGTGTCGGCGCGATAGGATCGCCGCCACGTGATCGCCTCGCGGCGCGCCGCGACAATCGCCATCACCCGCTTGGACATGGGATCGCCGGGATAGGCGGCGAGGAATTCCTCATAGGCCGGCAGCGTGTCGCGCTCGAGCGCGGCTGCATAGGCATCCTGCACGCCGAGATCGCGGATCGACTTGTTGCGCATCGCGGCTACCTGATCGGGCGCGGCCGGCGGCGGCGGAGCGTCGGGGCCGCGCTCGAAGAAGGAGAACTGCGCGCTGATCTTCTGATCGTCCCAGGGCACTTGCGCGCCCTTGCTGGCTTCGTTGACGCGCAGGCGCACGCGATCGAAGACTTCCGGCAGCGGCAGGCCTCCGGTGCGGATCATCTCGGCGAGCGACTGAGCGTAGATGCCGTAGGGCCCCGGCTCTTCCGGCGCCACAGTGCCCGGAGCGGCGTTATAGGCAATCAGCATGTTCGCGTCGGGCTCGACCAGCGCGAGCCCGCTTGCGATCGGCTGGCCGCCTTCGATGAAGGGCTGCGCCCGGGCCGCATCGAGCACCACGATGTTCGCCTTGAGCGGCAGTGCGGCGAGCTGGCGGACGTAGTCGCTGATGCGCAAGCCTTCGGTCGGAACGTCGGTATCGCGCGTGATGTTGGAATCGACCGGGATGAAGTAGTTCTCCCCGGCAAGCTGCACGCCATAACCGGCGAGATAGATCATCGCGACCGTGCCGGGTCCCGATGTCTGAGCTTTCTGAAGAAAATCGCGAAAGCTCTTGCGCAGCGTGTCGCCGTCGAGGTCGCGGGCGCCGACCACGTCGAAGCCGGCGGCCTGTAGCGTCTGCGCGACCAGGCCGGCGTCATTGGCGGTCGTCGCCAGCGGCGACTTGGCATAGGCGCCGTTGCCGACCACCAGCGCAATGCGCTTCTCCTGCTGCTGGGCATAGGCGGGATCGAAGAGCCCGCCTGCCGCGAGCAACAGGCTCGGAAGGAGCAGACCGAGGAAAGATCCGAGGAAAGATTGTCGTGTCCCACGCATGGCTCTCGCGCCCGCTATTGTTGTTGAGCTTGTCACCGCACATGAGGCGCGCGGCTGGCTGAATGGCGTTTGAACGAAAAACGCTCGTAAACGAAAAACGCTTGGATTGAGGCGACGGCATGGCCGGTGGCCGTCAGCTCCACGTCAGGTTCGCGTTTGCGAAAGCGCGGCCGGGTCCCCTCTACCCCTGGGAGATCAGGTCCACGGTGCCGGTCGCAAGCCGATAGATGCCGCCGACGACCTTGAGCTTGCCCTGCTCGGCCGCCGCATTGAGGATCGGCGCCGCAGACTTCAGCTTGGCAACGTTGTCGATCACGTTTTGCCGGATCGCCGCATCGAGTACGTCTCCACTTTGCTGCATGGCCGCCCTGGCGGCCGGCGCAATCGCCTCGACCAGCGAAGGAATGTGTCCCGGCGGCGACTTGTCGTCCTTCAGCGCTTTCAACGTCGCATCGACCGCGCCGCAACTGTCGTGGCCCAGCACCAGGATCAGCGGCGTGTTCAGCACGGCCACCGCATATTCCAGGCTGGCAACCGTCTCGTTGCCGGCAAAATTGCCAGCGACGCGGCAGACGAAGAGATCGCCGCGGCCGGTGTCGAAGGCATATTCCGGCGCAATGCGCGAGTCCGCGCAGCTCAGGATCGCCGCATACGGGTTCTGTCCGGCGGCAAGGGCTCCCCGCTCATGCTTGAAGTCATGGCGCCGCGCCACACCGTCAACATAGCGTGCATTACCGTCCATCAGCCGCTTCAGCGCAGCATCGGGCGTCACCACATTTTGCGGCTTGGGCGGTGCCTTGGTCTCCTTGGCCAAAGCGGCGCCGCCCAAGGCCAGACCAAGTGCGGAGACGGTTAAGTGAATGAGCGATCTCCGCGATGGACCCATGTGGACATTACGATCGTGGACGCAATTCTCGCACATGCCTGGCTCCTCCCCGCGATGCAGCGGCGGTCATGCCGCTGATACTAGAGCGTTTTTCAGCAAAGTGGACACCGGTTCGCGTCAAGAAAACGCGTCAAAACGAGAATCTAGAGCTCCGTTCAGATTCAATCGGAACGGGAACGGCTCTAGTCGACAGCTTGCAACTCGGCGAGTTTTGTTCGCGCGGTCGCCTCATCGAGCGGGACAAGCTCGGCAGGTCCAGGATTCGCCTCGCCAGCCGTCGCCACGGAAACGACCGCGAGCCCAGCCAAGCCGCCGAGAACCGCTCCCCCCGTCGCAGCATCGTGCCTGGCGCTGCTTTTGATGAGGTAAAAATGCGTCCGCCCGGGCTCCATCACGATCTCGCGCGTGGTGTCGCCCGGAAACAGCACCTCGCTCACCAGCAATTGGTGCCGGCCAGCCGGCCGATCCGCATAAACATATTTTCCGGCGAGGACCTTCCCTAAGGGGGCACCATCGAGCTTTACCTCGCAGGCGCAGAACGCCATGCTCAAGCCATTCCTCTTGTCCTGCAACAGAACGACGCGCGCTTGTCCCGCCCGCGGAGGTCCGACCTTTTGTGACACTGAAGCGAAATCAGTCCCGACCTGATCGCTCACACACCCCGCCAACATTGCAGCAACAGCCAACAGCAGCACACCACGTCGTAGCATAACGCCCCCGATTTATTCCCCGGAGGCATGCTAGCCAGAAACATCGCCTGGTTGCAATGCGCCGTGCGCTACAATTGCTGCACGTCGACGACGCCGGCGACTGCCTTGATCGCGCCTGCGATCTGCGGCGAGACCTTGAAGCGGCCCGGCAGCTTCATCTCCACCTCGGTCTCGAGGTCGAGCATCATCACCAGCGATACCTCTCCATCGCCGTTGGAGCGCGGCGCGATGCCGGGGCTGCTGACCTTCGGCGCGCCGCCGCCATTCGATGGCGCGGCGTCGGAACCCGCAAGCCGTCGAGCAATCGATTCCAGCGGCTTGGTGTCGCGCAGGAAGATGCGCAGCCCCTTCTGCGTCTTGGCTGCGGCGGCGTCGAGCGGCTCGGCGTGCAACACGCGCGCGCGCACATCCTCGCCCTGCAATTCCGCACCCAACTGCAACAGCACGGCTGCGCCCGGCTCCAGCACGTCGCGATATTGCGCGAGCCCTTCGGAGAACAGCACCGCCTCGAAATGGCCGGTCGGATCGGACAGCCCCATGATGCCCATCTTGTTGCCGGTTTTGGTGCGCCGCTCCATGCGCGACACCACGGTGGCAGCGACCTTGCCGGCGGTCGCGCCGGTTTTGACAGCGCGTGAAAACTCCGCCCAGCTCTGCACCCGCAACCGCTTGAGGATCGTCGCGTAGTCATCGAGCGGATGGCCGGAAAGGAAGAAGCCGATCGCGTCATATTCGCGTCGCAGCCGCTCGGCCGGCAGCCAGGGCTCGATCTGCGGCAGCATGATGGTCGGCGCATCCGCCGACATGCCGAACATGTCGTTCTGGCCGATGGTCTCCGCCTGATGCGCACGCTGGCAGGCGGCGAGGATCGAGTCGGCGCCGGCAAAGACGCGGGCGCGGTTCGGCTCCAGCGTGTCGAAGGCGCCGGCGGCGGCAAGACTTTCGATGATGCGCTTGTTGATCGCGCGCGGATTGACCCGCGCGGCGAAGTCAGCCAGCGAGATGAACAGCCCCCGCTTCGTGCGCTCCTCGATGATCTGGTCGATCGCCTGGATGCCGACGCCCTTGAGCGCGGCAAGCGCATAGTAGATCGTCTTCTCGCCGACCTCGAACGTCGCGCCCGAACGGTTGATGTTCGGCGGCTCGACCTTGATGCCGAGGCGCTGCGCCTCGGAGCGGAATTCGGAGAGCTTGTCGGTGTTGTTGAGATCGAGCGTCATCGACGCCGCGATGAACTCCACCGGATAATGCGCCTTCATGTAAGCGGTGTGGTAGGACACCAGCGCATAGGCCGCGGCGTGGCTCTTGTTGAAGCCGTAGTCGGCGAACTTCGCCAAGAGCTCGAAGATGGTCTCGGCCTGCGCTTTCGGCACACCATTCTTCACCGCGCCGGCAACGAAGATGTCGCGCTGCTTGTCCATCTCGGCGCGGATCTTCTTGCCCATCGCGCGGCGGAGCAGGTCGGCGTCGCCGAGCGAATAGCCCGACATCACCTGCGCGATCTGCATCACCTGTTCCTGGTAGATGATGACGCCGAAGGTCTCTTTCAGGATCGGCTCCAGCACGGGGTGGAGATATTCCGGCTCCTCGTCGCCGTGCTTGCGTGCGCAATAGGTCGGGATGTTCGCCATCGGGCCCGGGCGATAGAGCGCGACCAGCGCGATGATGTCCTCGAAACGGTCGGGACGCATGTCGACTAGCGCGCGCCGCATGCCCTGGCTTTCAACCTGGAACACGCCGACCACCTCACCGCGCGCCAGCATCTGGTAGCTTTCGGCATCGTCGATCGGCAGCGTTGCCAGATCGACGTGGATATCACGCGGCTTGAGCAGCTTGCACGCGACATCCAGCACGGTGAGCGTCTTCAGGCCGAGGAAGTCGAACTTGACGAGGCCCGCCGGCTCGACCCACTTCATGTTGAACTGGGTCACCGGCATATCCGACTTCGGATCTCGGTACATCGGCACGAGTTCGCTCAAGGGGCGATCGCCGATCACGATGCCGGCGGCGTGCGTCGAGGCGTGGCGGGTCAGGCCTTCGAGACGCTGGGCGATGTCGAAGGCGCGCGCCACGATCGGATCCTCGTCGCGGAATGCCTGAAGCTTGGGCTCGCTCTCGATTGCAGCGGCGAGCGTCACCGGTGCGGCCGGATTCTGCGGTACCAGCTTGGTCAGCTTGTCGACCTGGCCGTACGGCATTTGCAGCACGCGGCCGACGTCGCGCAGCACGCCGCGCGCCTGCAACGTACCGAAGGTGATGATCTGCGCGACCTGGTCGCGGCCGTAGCGTTCCTGGACGTACTTGATCACCTCGCCGCGGCGGTCCTGGCAGAAGTCGATGTCGAAGTCCGGCATCGAGACGCGCTCGGGATTGAGGAAGCGCTCGAACAGCAGCCCGAACTTGATCGGATCGAGGTCCGTGATGGTCAGTGCCCATGCGACCAGCGAGCCCGCGCCAGAGCCGCGGCCCGGCCCGACCGGAATGCCCTGCGACTTCGCCCATTTGATGAAGTCGGACACGATCAGGAAGTAGCCCGCATATTTCATGCGGGTGATGACGTCGAGCTCGAAGGCGAGGCGCTTGTTGTAGTCCTCTTCCGTCGTGCCCTGCGACAGGCCGTGGACGCGCAGGCGGTTGGCCAGCCCCTCCCCCGCCTGTCGCTTCAATTCGCCCGCCTCGACCGCGGCCGCGTCGGAGCTGCCTGCGGCGCCGACGGTGAAGAACGGCAGGATCGGCTTGCGCGTCATCGGACGGAACGAACAGCGCTCGGCGATCTCGATCGTCGAGGCCAGCGCTTCCGGAATGTCGGCGAACAGCACGGCCATCTCGGCGCGCGTCTTGAAACGGTGATCGGGCGTGAGCTGCTCGCGCTCGGTCTCGGCAATCAGCCGCCCGCCGGCGATGCAGAGCAGCGCATCGTGAGCCTCGTAGTCGTCGGTCGAGGCGAAGTACGGCTCGTTGGTCGCAACCAGCGGCAGGCCCTTTGTATAGGCGATGTCGATCAGACCGCCCTCGATGCGGCGCTCCTTGTCGATGCCATGGCGCTGCAATTCGATGTAGAGGCGGTCGCCGAACAGGGCCGCAAGCCGCTCGCAGCGCGCGGCCGCAAGCTCGGCATGGCCGGCCGCGAGCGCGAGCGAGATCGGTCCGTCCGGCCCGCCCGTCAGCGCGATCAGGCCGTCAGTCTCGCCGTCGAGCCAATCGAACTTGATGAACGGCGCGTGGCTGTCAGGCGTCTCGAGGAACGCGCGCGAGTTGAGCCGCATCAGGCTGCGATAGCCGCGCTCCTGCGCCGCCAGCAGCACGACCCGCGACGGCAGAATCGCATTGCGCGCATTCGGATCCTGGTCGCCGAAATCGATCGCGAGCTCGCAACCGACGATCGGCTGGATGCCGGAGCCCGCCATCTTGTCGGAGAACTCCAGCGCACCGAACATGTTGTCGGTGTCGGTCAGCGCCAGCGCCGGCTGATGGTCCTTCTTCGCAAGCTCGGCGAGCTTGGCGATCTTGATCGAGCCCTTGAGCAGCGAATAGGCCGAGTGAACGTGAAGGTGGACAAATCCGGCGCTCGGCATGGTCGCTTAAGGCCTCTTCCGCATCGTTGGGAACGCTTGCCGGACCCGGGCGCTGATTCGCACCTCGCAACGCCCGACTCGCCCCACAATGGTGCTGCCTCGGCCCCCGGGAGTCCACGGCGGGAGCGCACATTCCGCGCGCCATCCCGCTTTTCAACAGAGGGCCACCAATCCCGCTCGAAGCTTGGGAATCAGAGCTGGGGGATGACTTGCGCCCAGATCGCGATCATCCCGACGAACAGCGTGATCGATGCCAGTGCGGCTGCTTCTTCCACGAAGATCTTCAACATGGCCTTGCTCCCTCGCTAGAACATATGAAGAACATAGTTCTCATTTTGTTCTTGAGAGTCAAGGCTAGGCCGGAAGAAAGCGGCCCTGGGTGAATTCCTTGGTTAATTCCACTGGGACGAATCCGAAGACTCGCGCAACACGGGAACCCCCGTCTAATGTCGCGTAATGGACCCGTTTGGATTCGGAAAGACCGTTATCGATAAGTGGGACTTTCTCACGACGTCCCCCAGTGCGTTCTTTGCAGTCTTAGGTCTTGGATTCTTTTTGGGACTGGCGATAACGCGCGCATTCTTAAATGAGCGCCTTGCCCGTCAGCAGATGAGAATCGCTGACCTGGAAAAAGTTTTGGACGGCAAGCTATCGGCCAGTTTTCTGCCGTTACCCCAAAAGCAAGGTAAACGAATGTTCGTTGGACTTGTCCTGATCTTTGCCGGTATTGGCGCTGCCCTTGTAGGCGCTGTTATTGTCTCATCCGATCGTTCACCACGTCCAGCAGGACAGTCGTCAATTGCCCCGGCTGTTCCTTCGCCTGCACAACCGTCCCCCGAAGCATCCGCTAAATCCGTTCTGCTTTCCTCGCGCTACTATTCCGCAAAGAATAAGGAAGAGGTTGCCGCCTTCCTCGACAAAATTTCGGACATCATCAACAAGCCTGCCGAAGAGATGTTGTTACTGGCCCGACAGGCTCTAGGCGGATACCTGTTTAACCGTCCGAACGAAGCGCAATTGTACTTGCAGAGAATGGACGAAATCAAAATTATTGCCGCAAAAATAGACGTCTCTCTTTATGACGACATGCTCGCGAACGAGCGCGAGTATCGTCAAGAGATGAACGCTATATTGTTTCCGAAGGATCCCCTTATTAAGTTTCGCACCGCGATCGACGCGTACCGCAACGGCCTCTCGGTCTGGATTAAGATGCGGAATACCGACGACGATAAAGTCCGGGAGCTACAGCAGTTGGTTGCCGCTTCACAGCAGTCGTTCACTTCTGCCAGAGACGAATTCTTGACGTGGCTATCTCAGAGACAGGACATTATCAGTCAGACTAGGCGGGCTTTGCGATCGTGATCTGACGCCTAAGCCTTAGGCCGCGTCTTGAGCCCGCCGCGAAACTGAGCTTTTTAGTTAATGCCAGAGTTGCGCAAAAAAGCCCCGGCTCAAGGCCGGGGCTTTCGCAACCGCTCCGAGAGAGCAGTCGATAGATCAGTACGCCTATCAGTACTTGGCGATGATCGGGCCGCCGAACTTGTAGTTCAGGCGGACGAGGCCCATGTCGACGTCCTGACGGATGCGGTCGGTACCCACGAGACCCGTGAAGGTGACGTCCTTGTCCTGCAGGAAGATGTGGTTGTACTCGACGCCAACCGACCAGTTGGGCGCGAAGCCGACTTCGAGGCCGGCACCGACCGTACCACCCCAACGGGTCTGGCTGGTCGAGGCAAGCAGCGCGCCGGTGGTGGTGCTGTAGACGTCGAACTTGTCGCCGACCACGGCCGCGCCGCCCTTCACATAGACGAGCACGTTGTTCCAGGCGTAGCCCACCTGACCGGTGATCAGACCGAACGAGTCGATCCGGCTGCGGTTGCGATCAGCGAAGAGCAGGCTGACGTTGTCGCCCGAGAAGTCGGCCCAGTTGCCCTGGCCTTCAACGCCGAACACCCACTGCCCGGTCTGCCAGCGATAGCCGATCTGACCACCGACGGTGCCGCCGGTCGCGTTGTGCGAACCTTCAGAACCCGTTCCGACGAAATCCCAGGTCGTATGGGCCGAGCCGCCGCCGCCGTTGATACCGATGTAGAAGCCGCTCCAGTCGTAGACCGCGGCGATCGCGGCAGGCGGAGCCTTGGTGTAAGGACGCGCAGCGAGGTCAGCAGCCACCGCCGGCGCAGCCGCGCTGATCGCGACAAGGCTCGCAGCAGCAAGCAACATAGTCTTCTTCATTTGAATTCCCGTTCCAGTTTCTTCAGTAGGCCCCCGGGCCGTGGGCACCTCTTAACAGCGATCGACGGAATTGCTGTAACCGTGACGCAACAGTCCTATCCAAAGGACCCGCTAGGTAAATGAATGTTTCTCGCGCGCGCATGGAACTCGGTTGAGTCCTATTTTTGCAGTGCTTGCAGCGTTCCTCGCCTTCTCTCCGCTCACAGAAAACGCGTTCACATCTTGGTGTGAACGCGAGTATGGCGCGCTAACTTTTTCTCTCCGCATTGCCGCCACAATCGAGCCGGAGCTGTTCCACAATGTGGCTCGTTCGCGCCAGCGTGTAGATGACGAATTTCAACGCGAGATCGTCATTGGCCTGAAAATTCGTGTGATCGAAATGGACCGCAGCCCCATTGCTTGGGTGCGACATGGTCTTGGGGCCCGACGGCGAAGAGAGACGGTGTCGTCCAAACGTTCGCGTCGAAGCGATCAACCCATGGGATTTCAAAATAGTGCGGCGTTCAGAGCCTGCCCGTAGATCATGGCGGCCACGAGTGAGACCAACAAACCCGCTGCCGAGAAAATCACTACGATTTTCAGAGTTTCGACGTCGACGTCGGTTCTCGTCGCGCGGGATATCACCTTTGCAAGTGCAGCCATCATCGCCAGCTCCGAAAGCGGGCCCCGCGGAGGCGAGGCCTCACTTCACTTAGCGTTATTGGGCGCGTTTCTCTGTGAAGCAGATTACAGGTCGCTTTGCGTATGACGTCTTTGGCGGCGATGAACGTTAGGCAATTGGTCCGGGTATCCAATCGTCGCCTGAAAGTGGTGTGACCTTGACCTCGGCAATGACTCCCCGCTGCAGGCTGGGATCGAAATGACGCATCGTCCGCTCGTTGAAGTCAATGATGCGACCAGGCGTGAGAGGCCCTACATCGTTTATTTTGACGATGACCTTCTTGCCCGCTCCCTCAACGAGGGCGTATTTCGGCCTCGCGCCGAATTGAACGCCACCAAACTTGTTTCGCAGATTGGTTTTGATGGCAGCCGCCCACGCAGACGGATCATAGCGCTCCCCGGAAGCCGTGTTCACGCCGCCCTCCCGATATCCGGGTCGGAAAGGGTTGTACATGGATGCTGCGCCAATGATCGCGGATCCGGAAGCGGCACCATCGAGGGCATCTGAACGAACCGCACTGATTTCACTTCGCGCCATGGCAACAGGTGAAATAGCAAGCGTCATTAAGGCGCCGCAGATCGCGGCGCTCAAACGAAACACCATCAGGATTCCTCGATTGATTCTGGATGCAGTGTTCGCTCTGCCGACCAGGGAGGCTCAGCGAGAGCGAACGTGGGGGAATTGGCTATTTGCGGGGACGTGCCGACCGGGCGCCAAAGCTGGCAAGGAAGCCACGCTGCTCCTGGTCGACGAAGGCAGAGTCGCTTGGCATCGCCGCGGGAGCACGGGCATCGACGTAGCAAGGACGATACATGGCTTGCAGCTGTTTGCCGCGAAGGAAGATCATTCTGGGGGTGAGGCCGCCGCGCCTCGCGATCCATCGCCGCACCTGGGATGGATACCCCGAATAGAGCAACTGGGTTGCTTGGGGATTAGTGACAGTTCGGCCATTGCCGGCGAAATCATACGCAGCGTGAAACCCAAGCGTTGCGTTCGAGGTGACGCAAATCTTGTCGTGAGGGATCGTTGAGAGCAGGATGGTGCACGCCGAAGCGCAAAGACCATCGATCATCACCGACTGGCCTGAAGCGCGAAGTTCGCTGTACTTGGAAAGGTAAGTCCCGATCTGCCCGCCGGGGTCGTCGGCAATCCGAACCGCCGCGTGGCCTGCCCCTGTGCCCGCGAGCATGAGCGCCGCCATGAGCAGCGCAGACAGAATCTTCATTAAATTCCCTACCCAGGTTGAAGGTGTGATGCGGACGTCCGCCATTGCACATCTGGCCGATGACGTCGGGGGTCCAATAGCGGCTCCAGCTCGCCGCTTAAACTAACCGCAACGTTTGTTGCGCCGCGATGCACGCGCACTGTTCCGCAGCGGAAACCTTTGGAACTCGATGATGGAACTGGTGGCGCGCGAGAGCATGATCCGGAAAGCGCGCAGCGGTTTTCCGAAAAGATCATGCTCAAACAACGACCTAAAGTGCGGCAGCGATTTATCCTGATCTCATCGCGCTTTAGGGAACCGTCGCGAACTGATTTGCGGCGGTTCTTAGCTCGCTTACTATTTAGACCGATGTAGACGACGAGCTTCAACCCGGGATCGTCATTGGCCTGAAAGCTCATGAGCTCGAAATGCAGCACACCCTCGGTGGGATGAGCGACCGCCTTGATATTGGCCTTTCATATGCTGAGGGCGTAGTACCGTGAGTAGGTTTCGCCGCCTCGGTCCCAGGGGGACACTGGTCGGAAGCCCATCTTTTCGTAGAGACGATGGGAGGCCGTCAGCGCGTTGTTACTGGACAGGCGAACGCGATCATATCCTGCGCTACGGGCAAAGCTGATGAGTTCATCTGCGATGGACCGTGCGATCCCGCGACCTCGGTAGATTGGGGAGACAAACATGCGAACCATTTCGCACTCTCGATCGTCGACACCTTTGATCGCACCGGTGCCGATGATTGTGCTTTCGGCGACCGCGCACAAGAAGAGACCCCGCTGAGCGTAGATGGTTTCCGCGTTGTCGACGTCCGAGAGACGCGAATAAATGAAGTCCCGTACAAAGGATTCAGGGTGATCGGCAAAATGCTCATGCCAGACGGCCTCGATGAGCCGCCGAACCGCCGGCGCTTCACCAGGCTGGAATGGTCGAATTGCCCAATCTGGTTCGATGCGTGTGAGGATCGCCATGGCATCCCCTTCCCGTGATGAAAGTCGCTGACATGAACGCGGGGACGTAGAGAGAGTCAGATGCCGACGATCCCATCCTGGGATAGCGTGAGGTCGGCACGCCGCAGGCTGACCTCGACACCGACCTGTTCTATCGAATGCGCAATAGGTGGACTGCATTTCGCAACCGCGACTGTAACGCTGTCCATGATGGCGAAGCGCCGCAGCAGACTTGCGGCGATCGTTTCACCTAGAGCCTCCAGAGTCTGGAACTTACTTGACGCTGCAATTTGGACGGCTTCGTCGACGACCGCGTCATATCTCACGGACGAGTCCAGATCGTCCCCGAGGTGGGTCCGCACCTCTTGTAGCGTGGCCAAAATGTCAAAGTTGAATTTTTGTCCGAGCCTGCGCTCTTCCTCGAACAGACCGTGATAGCCGTAAGTCTGAAGTCCGGTAATTCTGATCGACGTCAGCATGGGCAGCTCCGGAAGAAGCGTTTTGATTGGGAATGTCCCAATTGCCCAGGCGAACGGCACAGTGAATTGCTCGCGTTCCCCGGTGGTTGTCCACCTTGCCTCGCCAGTCACGCGACCATCAATTTCATAGCTTCAGGGTTCACGAAATGCAATCGCTTCCGCAGGTAGCCAACGAAGCGGTCGCGCACGCAGCCGCCTATGCCGGTCCGTTCAAGATGCCGGTGATCCGGCTGTAAAGCTCGATTGGTTCTGATTGAATCGGTGCAAGCCCGGGTCACAAGTCACCTCTCCCGTGGGCAAGGTGCATCCACGCTGCGCCCGGCGGGATTGTTTTCGGGCTTTTTAGTCGAGCTCGACCACCTGGCCGTTGGAAAGCGACACCCGCCGGTCCATACGGCCGGCGAGCTCCATGTTGTGGGTCGCGATCAGCATCGAGACCTGGGTTGCCTTGACGAGCTGCATCAGGGCCTGGAACACGTGCTCGGCGGTGCCGGGATCGAGGTTGCCGGTCGGCTCGTCCGCAAACAGCACCCGCGGGGCGTTGGCGACCGCGCGGGCGATCGCGACGCGTTGCTGCTCGCCGCCCGACAGCTCGGCCGGACGATGGGTGATACGGTCGCCGAGCCCGAGATAGGACAGGATATCCTTGGCGCGCTTGACGCTCTCGGAGCGCTTCAAGCCTCGGATCATCTGCGGCAGCATGACGTTCTCCAGCGCCGAGAACTCCGGCAGCAGCCGATGCGACTGGTAGACGAAGCCGATCTCGGTGCGGCGAAGCTGCGTGCGCTCGATGTCGGGCAGTTGTGAGGTCGGCGAGCCCCCGACATAGACCTCGCCGGAATCGGGCGCCTCCAGCAGCCCTGCGATGTGCAGCAGCGTCGACTTGCCCGAACCTGACGGCGCCACCAGCGCCACCGACTGCCCAGCCCACAGCGCGAGCTTGGCGCCGTCCAGGATGGTCAGCACGTTCTCGCCCTGCACGTACTGCCGCTTTATCTCGTGGAGATAAATGACCGGTACATCTTCCGCCCCCTGCTCCATCAGGCCCTCACTCGTACCGCAGCGCTTCGACGGGATCGAGACGCGCGGCGCGCCAGGACGGGTAGAGCGTCGCAAGGAACGACAGGGTCAGCGCCATGATGACCACCGCGGTGGTCTCGCCGACGTCGATCTCGGCAGGCAGCCGGGACAGGAAATAGAGCTCCGGCGAGAACAGTTCCGTGCTGGTGAGCCAGGACAGGAACTGTCGGATCGATTCGATATTGAGGCAGATGACGAGGCCGACGCAGAAGCCGACGAGCGTGCCGACCACGCCGATCGAGGCGCCCGTGATCAGGAAGATGCGCATGATCGATCCTTGCGAGGCGCCCATCGTGCGCAGGATCGCAATGTCGCTGCCCTTGTCCTTCACCAGCATGATCAGGCCGGACACGATGTTGAGCGCGGCCACCAGCACGATCATGGTGAGGATCAGGAACATCACGTTGCGCTCGACCTGCAGCGCGTTGAAGAAGGTCGAGTTGCGCTGTCGCCAGTCGACCAGGAACACCGGCCGGCCGGCAGCCTCCGTCACCGACTTGCGAAACGCGTCGATGCGATCGGGATTGGTGGTGAACACCTCGATCGCGGTAACGTCGTTGTTACGGTTGAAATAGGCCTGGGCCTCAGGCAGCGGCATGAAGACGAAGCCCGCGTCGTATTCGGACATGCCGATCTCGAACACGGCGACGATCTTGTAAGGCTTGATCCGCGGCGTCGTGCCCATCGGCGTCACCGCGCCCTTCGGCGCGACCAGGGTAATACTGTCGCCCGCATGCAGAGACAACTGGTCGGCAAGCCGCCGGCCGATCGCCACGCCCTGCCCTTCGTCGAAATTCTCGATCGAGCCCTGCTTGATGTTCTTGGCGATCGAGGTGAGGTTGTTCAGGTCGTCGGCGCGGATCCCGCGGACCAGCACGCCCGAGGCATTGAACGGCGAGGACGCCAGCGCCTGGCCGTCGACCACGGGCGCGGCGAGCCGCACCCCATCCACCTGGCTGATGCGCTCGGCAACGTCCTTCCAGTCGGTCAGCGGCGATTCCAGCGGCTGCACCAGGATATGGCCGTTGAGGCCGAGGATCTTGTCGAGCAGCTCCTTGCGGAAGCCGTTCATGACGGCCATGACGATGATCAGCGTGGCGACGCCAAGCATGATGCCGAGGAAGGAGAACCCGGCGATGACCGAGATGAATCCTTCCTTGCGGCGCGCCCGCAGGTAGCGCGCCGATAACATCCACTCGAATGGCGCGAAGGGCGCGGTGTGCACTGGCTCTGTCATGGTCTCATCCATCGCTCGATAATCCCATGATTCGGGGTCAATTGTGGCCGGATTGCCTGCCCCGCAAATGGCGCGGTGGATAATATTCAGCCGGTCAGGCGAGCGACCGCGTCGGCCGGCGACATGGTCTCGCGCGAACCGTCGGCGCGCCGCTTGATCTCGACCTTGCCGTCAGCAAGCCCCTTCGGCCCAATCATGATCTGCCAGGGGATGCCGATCAGGTCGGCGGCAGCGAATTTGGCCCCGGCGCGCTGGTCGGTGTCGTCATAGAGCACGTCGACGCCCTTCGCCTGGAGGTCGGCATACAGCTTCTCGCAGGCCGCATCGACGGCGGCATCGCCCTGCTTGAGGTTGAGAATCGAGACGCGGAACGGCGCCACGGCTTCCGGCCATTTGATGCCGGCCTCGTCGTGACAGGCCTCGATGATGGCGCCGACGAGACGCGAGACACCGACGCCGTAGGAGCCGCCGTGGATCGGCACGTCGACGCCGTCGGGCCCCGCCACCATCGCCTTCATCGGCTCGGAGTACTTCGTGCCGAAATAGAAGATCTGGCCAACCTCGATGCCGCGGGTGTTGAGCCGCTTGGCCTCGGGCACCTCCTGCTCGAAGCGCGCAGCATCGTGCACGTCTTCGGTCGCGGCATAGACCGAGGTCCACTGCTTGATGATCGGCGTCAGATCACTCTCATAATCGACGTCCTCGCCGGGAACCGGCAGATCGAGCACGTCGCGGTTGATGAAGACGCCGGACTCGCCGGTCTCGGCGAGCACGATGAACTCGTGGCTGAGATCGCCGCCGATCGGGCCGGTCTCGGCACGCATCGGGATCGCCTTCAGCCCCATGCGCGCGAAGGTCCGCAAGTACGCGACGAACATCTTGTTGTAGGCGACGCGCGCGGCCGCCTCGTTGAGATCGAAGGAATAGGCATCCTTCATGAGGAATTCGCGACCGCGCATCACGCCAAAGCGCGGACGCTGCTCGTCGCGGAATTTCCATTGAATATGATAGAGATTGAGCGGCAGGTTCTTGTAGGACTTCACATAGGCGCGGAAGATCTCGGTGATCATTTCCTCGTTGGTCGGCCCGTACAGAAGCTCGCGCTTGTGGCGGTCGGCGATGCGCAGCATCTCCGGACCATAGGCATCATAACGGCCGCTCTCGCGCCAGAGATCGGCAAGCTGCAAGGTCGGCATCAACACCTCGATCGCGCCGGAGCGGTCCTGCTCTTCGCGCACGATCTGCTCGATCTTCTTCAGCACGCGGAAGCCGAGCGGCAGCCAGGCATAGATGCCGGCGGCCTCCTGCCTGATCATGCCTGCGCGCAGCATCAGGCGATGCGAGACGATTTCCGCCTCTTTCGGATTTTCTTTCAGGATGGGCAGAAAGAACCGGGACAACCGCATGGATACACTCGAAGAATCAGTGAGGGGTTGCAGTGAAACCGGATTGGGAGCGAAAACACAAGGCCGGGAATGAAGAAAACGCGCTAACGCGACGAAACTCCTGTCATTTTTCTGTTTCCTTCAGATGTCGGATGAAGACGTTCAAGGCCCCTCCTGGAACCGGTCGCCGCCCTCTCTAGCGCGGCGCGACGTCGAGTTCGTCCTCCAGCGTGATCTTCTCGAAATCGGTCACCAGCGCATCGATGCGCACATGCCAGCGGCCGGCGAACGGCAGCTCGACCTTGCGCACGTGCCAGTAGCCGTCAGTGCCACGCTCGGCGTCATATTCGATCGGCTCGATGCCGCGCTCCGGCAGGCTCAGGGTCAGCGTCGCCTCCTTGGCGGAAAGCGGCGTCGCCTCACCTGTCATGAGCTGGAGGACGAAGTCATCGGTACCGGCCTTGCCGGGCGATACGAGGACTTGGAACATCGCCTTCTCGCCATGGATATGGATCGCCAGCGGCGTCTCCGGGACGATCGTCCGCGGCGGCGGCGTGAAGCGCCAGCCGGCGACGACGGCGAAGACGGCAAGCGCAAGCACGCATTCCGCAATGATCGAGCTCCTGAGAGCGAAGGCCGCCTTGAGGTTCTTGGCCAGCGCGGGCGTCAGGCGAAAGCGGTTGAACGCTGCGAGCGCCAACAGCAGCGCGAGGAGCGCGAGCTTGATCGAGAGGATGATGCCGTACCTGGTCTCGACCAGGGCAGCAAAGCTCTCGAGCTGAATGACGGCGAGCGTCAAGCCCGTCAGCGCCAGGATGGCGACGACCGGCAGGGCAAGGCGTGAAAACCGGTTCAGGATCGGCAGCGCGGCGGCCGTCGGTCTCGACATCAAAACGGCCAGCGGTGCCAGCGCGCCGGTCCAGAACGCGATACCGAGGCCGTGGATGAAGATCGCCGGCCGGGTCAATGCCTGCGGCGGTGCAGTCGCGGCGTGGCCGGTGCTGGCAAGCGACAGGCCGACGCCGGCGAGCGCGATGGCCGAGAGAACGCGCGCGCCCTGCCCTCCGCGCAGCGCGATGCAGGCGACCAGCATCGTGCCGATCGCGATCAGAAGCGCGGGGCCGGCGCTTGTCGTCAATGCAATCGTCCAGGGCGCTGACGTCAGCAGTGCGGTGAGCGACAGACCGAGGAGATCGAGTCCCAACAGGGGAAGCGAAGCGATCGCACTCAGCACCCCCACAAAAAGCGCAGCGCGCGGCACAAGCATGCCGTTCATCGATCGCGCGATCCAGACCACAAAGAACACGCCGCCGACGCCCGCGAAGAGCCCGAGATAGAGCCCTATCCGCGTCAGCCAGATCAGTGCGTTCACGCCGCCATTGGCAGCCGCGGGAACTTGCGTCGCCGACGGCGCGCCGATCGAGAAGATGACGGAGCCCGCGACGGGATGGCCGTCCTGCGAGATCACGCGATAGCTGACGACCGCTGTGCCCGCCGGCAGATCCTGCGGCACCGCGACCGAAATGCTCTCACCGGATACACTGACTCGTGCCTCCTCGCGCACCTTTCCGGTCCCGTCGATCAGCCGGATCGCGCCGGGTGTCACCGCCTCGTTGAAGCGCAGCTCGACGCTCTTCGGCGCGCTCGCAACGATGCTGCCATTGGCCGGCTCGACCGAGACCAGCGCCGCATGCGCCCACGCACCGGTCGCAAAGCCGATACAGACCAGCAGCGTAGCAAGCGCGGCGAGGACGCGCATCAGGGCTTTGGCAGCAGCTTCACGCCGGGCGCAGGCGATTTGCCCTCATGCGAATTGGCAGCCCCCTCCGTGGGGATCTCGATCCAGCGGCTGACGCCCTTCTCGCATTCTTGCACGACCGGGAAATACAGCGTCGTGTTCGGCTTCAGGCTGTCGGTGAGAAACGTGCTGATGACGAACTCATCATAATTGTGATCCGGCAGCTTGCCGCCCGACCACACCACTTCCTTCGGCCCGGATGAAACCTTGTTGCCGTGGAAATCGTATTCGCCCGTGTACTTGCCCTCGACGATATCGACGCTCCAGCCGGCCTTTGGCATTGGCTTTGCGGCGATGACCCCTTCGGGTATCTGCACGCGGATCTTCACCGTCGGCGAGCCGGCGCAGCCATGCGGGACGGCGAACACGGCCTTGTAGGACGCGCCGACCGTCGCCTGCTTGGTCTCGAGCGAGACGTGCGCTGCCGCCGGCGATGCGGCCAGCGCGGCAATCAGGATCAGGCCGGATCGCTTCGACATGTTCATGTTCGGTCTCCTAAAAAAGAGCAGATCATGCCCATCACATCTTCATTCCCGAATGGTCCGGCATTTTTTTCATGTCCATGTGACCGGCACCGGCAGGTGCCTGGGCGCCGACGGCCTGGACGTCGAGGGTGACGACTACCTTTCCGGCCTTCTCGAACTGAAGTGTGACCGGGACCTTGTCGCCTTGCTTGAGCGGCCCCTTCAGCTCCTGCATCATCAGATGATAGCCGCCCGGCGCGAGTTTCACGGTCTTCCCCGGCTCGATCGCGAGGCCCTTGTCCAGCGGGCGCATCTTCATCACGCCGTTGTCCATCGCCATCTCGTGGACCTCGATCTTGCCGGCGATCTCGGCTGAGACGCCGACCAGCTTATCCGGCGCACTCCCCTTGTTCTCGATCGTCAGATAACCGCCGGCGACCTTTGCGCCGCCGGGTGTCGCCCGGCTCCAGGCCTGCGTGATCACGAGATCACCAGCCCTGACGTCGTCGGCGCGGCCGGGCGCAGTGAACGCCAGGGCCGAGAGCGCTGCGAGCGCGAGCATGCGGGAAAGCTTGTTCATGGGACTAACCTTTCTTGTCATCGCTGCACTCATCCATCCTTCAGAACGTGTACTTGCCGGCAAGGACGAAGGTTCGTCCCGGGAATGGATGAAAGAGGAAGTACTGGTAGTTGAACAGATTATCGATGCCGAAATCGAACGAGAAATTCTTCGTCGCATTGTAGTGGATCTTCATGTCGACGACGAAGAATGGATCGAACGCCTGGTACACGTGGGGAACGACGTCGGTATTGTCGAGGGTCGCATACTGCTTGCCGCTGTACCGCGCGGCAACGGTGTAGACCCAGCTCTGGTTCGGACGATAGCTGACGCCGACTTTCGCGCGCCAGTCCGGAACATAGGGCACGCGTTTGCCGACGACAGTGGTCGCTCCCGCCCAGCTCGGATCCGAGATGATCCTGGAATCGACGTAAGTGACGCTGCCAAAGAGCTGCAGCCCGCTGATCAGGACATTGTCCTTGTCGGCCGACAATTCGACGCCTCGCATGCGGATGGCGGCGACATTGCCGACCGCAGTCTGGAACGACTGGTTTCCGGCCACGTCAGTCACGGCAGTCGTCTGTGAGATCAGCGCGTTGTTCGTGCGTTCGTCGAACACCGTGAATCTGATCCGGCCGTCCTGCCAACGTCGCTCGAGATTGAGTTCGCCGGTGAAATCCTGTTCGGGCGCGAGGAGCGGATTGGCAAGGTAGGTGATGTTGCTGACGGAAATGTTCTGATAGAGCTCCGTCACCGTCGGATAGCGATACGCCTCGCCGAAGTTCGCAGTGATGTTCCAATCCTTGTTGGGGTCATACGACAGCGAGACCTTCGGCGAGAAATTGGTCGCACTTAGCTCCGGCTGATTTTTCGGAAACGTTTGAATGACCGGAACCGGGACCAGAGGCGTCCCACCGCTGAGGACATTGCTATAAAGGTTGAATCCGTCGACCGCCTGCCAACTCTCCAATCGTCCACCAAGCGTCAGCTTGACGTTCGGTGTGATCTTCCAGGCGTCCTGAACCCAGAACGCCTCGGTCCGCGTCTCGCCGACACCGCTTGAGTAGAGCTGCCCGTTCCCTGTCGGGGAAGCCGTATACCAAACCGTGGAGGCGTAGACGGGATTCTCGAGCCGATAGCGGTCGCCGTGAAGGCCGAAGCTGATCTCGTGCGGACCATCGATCCCTTCGGGACGCCAGATGCCCTTGGCATCGGCGTTCTGCCAGTTGGTGCCGTCCATCCGCGTCACCTTGCCGTTCAGCGAGTAGCCGAGCCCGGGCGACGCCACGACGGTGTACGGGTTGAGAAGAATATCCTCGAGGTAATTGTAGCTCGACGCCGAAAGATCAAAATCAAAGACGCCCTTGGTATCGCTCCGGAGCGAGACGGCGTTGCTCACGTGGAGCTCGTCCCAAGTGTATTTGTTGGGAGCAAACCCGGAAAGCCCTGCAAACGTCGGCTGGCCCGTCACCGTCGATCGCAGATAGGTTTGCGGTTCCGAGGTCTGATGATTGTTCCAGACTGCGAACGAATAGGTCGTCTGCACGAGCGGGGTCAGGTCGTAGGCGAGCCTGATATTTCCCGACGTCTGCTGCGAGTGCGCCACCGCGCCGGCGCCGACGACATCCGCCACCCCGCCAGTCCGGCTCGGCGCGATGAAGGTGCCTGTCGTCCTGGCCGGGACCGAGCCATTCGTCACATAACTTAGCGGCTGCTGATAGCTGTCACGATAGTTGGCGCTGATGAGCCACGACAACGCACCGTCGCGGTTGCCCGCAGCCGCACTGGTCTGGCTGGTGACGTAGGTGCTCCTGGTGCCGTACTGACTCCACGGCATCACCGAGACCGTTTCCTTCGCCGTCGCGAACGGCTTGTCCGGCATTTTCGAGGTGATCAGCAAGACACCGCCGATCGAGTTGCCGGGATAGGACGCGGCGAATGGACCATTGAGATAGTCGACCCGGCCGATTGCCTCCGGCACGATCAGGTTCCACTTCGGCGAGGCACCCGAATTATTGTTGCCGATCAGCGCCGAGATCAGGAGATCGTCGTAGTAGATCAGCGTGCGCGCGCTGGAATTGAGGCCCCAGCTTCGCGTCGCCAGTACCGCCTGATTGTCGCCGTCGTGCCGTTTCCGGACGAACAGGCTCGGCATGTACTTGACGGCATCCTCGGGGTCCTTGAGGTTGATCGTCTCGTCGATCTCCTTGGCAGTAATGCTGAAGGAGCGCTGAGGCAGTTGATAACGTACGACCGCCGGTGGAGTATCCAGCGACGCACGAGCAGCGCCCGTGCCCTGCCCGCTAGCGACAGCCGCTGCGGGCGGCCCGTTCGCGGAGCTTGCAGGTTTCGCGCTCCGGTCTCGCGCTGCCGTGGATTGGATGGCCGGCTTGCGCGGCTTATATGGCGTCGCAATTGGCGCATCGACCGTCACCGGCGGCAATACGCTTGCGCCGCTCTGCGCGGCGGCTCCGCTCAGCGATACGAGCAGCGCGGCCTGGACGGCAACGACGCTCACGCCGCAGCGGGCATGACGAAGTAACATGGGAATTTCCTGACGCCGGCTTTCTCTCCGGCCATTCAACGGTACCAACCGCCGGCAGATGGGCCGGGCGGTCACGAGGATCGTCAGGAAAATCGAGGTGGTGCGCGCGCCTGGGCGTTGGAGCCGCCGTGGTGCTGGGCGACACGGTCTGCCGCATCCTGCCACGCCGCACATTCGGCAGGTCGGACAGGTGATGCGAAGACGGTCTGCGGCGCATCGAGGGACGCGTTTGCCTGTGCCAGGCAGCAGAGCGAGCAAGCACCAGCATGCGCGCCGGGCAGACTGCTCCGGTCGTCAACGCCTGCGGCTGAATCACCATTGGCGTGGCAGATGACGGCGTTCTGAAGCGGGTCGGCGACCGCAACGCCGGCCGCCCAGCAGGCGGCAATCGGCGCCAGCACCTGCATCGCCAGGGCGAGCAGGACCAAGGGTAAGTATTTTTGTAGCCGCGCCCGCATCCGCCGAACCATTCGTTCGTTTACTCACTAGACACGAACCGCCCTGGAGTCGAGATCGCTCTTTCACCAGATTGACGCAGACCAACCATTCAGTTCACCAGGTGTATCGCGGGATGCATCGTGCCAAGCATCCCGACAATGGCGAGGATGGCAAGGCCGAGAGCAAGCTCGGCGGTGCTGGTGCGCGCAAGCCAGCGCAACGCGCCGCCCCCGGCAAGCCGCGGCGTCAGCACCAGCCGGTTGATCAGGGCGAGCGCCAGCATCAGGGCGAACAAGACCAGCTTGAGCAGTAGCAGCTGTCCATACTCGGTGACGACCAGCGCGTGAACCGAGCCCACCAGGATGGTGGCGTTGATGAATCCTGTGAGCAGCAGGGTTGTCACGCTGACCATGCCCACGATCGAAAACCGCTGCACTACGTCACGCGCGAGCGAGATCGCCTTCTTTCGGCAGGCCGCAGCCAGGAACAGGATCAATGACGCCAGGCCACCGATCCAGGCCGCACTGGCGGCCAGATGCAGTGCATCCGCGGCAAGATGCAGGTACCCTTCGTCGCCGGGGGTCGAGCCGGCATGGCCGCTCCAGGCGAGGCTTGCGGCGAATGCGAGCGCAGCCGCAAATCCACCCCATCGCGCGATCGCGATACGATCATAGGTCAGGCAAGCCGCCAGACAGATGGCAAGGCCTGCTCGAAGCATCGTCACCAGGCCGAATTGCGTTTCGTTGATCACCGTCGACAACACATCCGTGGACATTGCCTCATCGAGCGGCATCCCGCTCATCGAGGCAGCCTGAAGCATCAGCCAGATCGCACCGGAGATCACCGCGAAGGCAAGACCGAGCCACGAGAGCCACAAGGTGGGAGCCTCGAACGACACAGCCGCGGCCTCCTCCGAGCGCACGACCGGCGCAACGATGACGGTCCGAAATATCACGCCTCCAACCATGATCGCGGTTGCCGCGAAGTGCACCGCGCGTGTCGCAACCAACGGCGCT
The DNA here is from genome assembly GCF_055791185.1 of Bradyrhizobium ingae. Taxonomy (NCBI): domain Bacteria; kingdom Pseudomonadati; phylum Pseudomonadota; class Alphaproteobacteria; order Hyphomicrobiales; family Nitrobacteraceae; genus Bradyrhizobium; species Bradyrhizobium ingae. Next base: position 101,349 of record NZ_JBVUBB010000024.1, on the reverse strand, counting down.
TGTACTGCTAACCAATCCATGAGCGGTCAGGCCTTCATGGACCGACCTGGAAGGTGAAGCTGCCGTCCGTCGTGTGGGTGTCCACAGACAGCACGCGCCAGTTCACGTGGTATGTGCCCGGCCCACCCGACTTCAGCGGGATCGACATCTGGTTACCGCTGACGCGTGCCTTGCCGGCGTCAACGCGCTGACCGGAGGGACCCGTGACGTTGATCGAGCTGAACGCGGCCTCCAGTTTCTGGGTGAACCAGAGCGTCACCTCGCGCGGGGGGCTTGCCACCTTGTTGCCGACGCGCGGCTCCGCGTGGTCGAGCTCGGCATGGGCGCTGGCTTCGCCGGCCGTCAGCGAAGCCAGCAAGAGGACCATGAACAGTATCATCGAATTGAGGGATGATCGTCGCATCGGTCAATTCCTTGCGAAAGGGTTGGCAGATTGGACCGGGCCACCGAAAAGCGGCTTGCCGATGCCGCGAGGATCAATGTCATCGAGATAGAAGTGCAACTGTCCGATCACGCCGACATGCGTCCCGCTTTGCCGATTGATCGGAATCAGCGCCTCAACACCCACCTGATATTTGCTGCCGACCCAGATCACGCCGGGATTGATGGTGCCTGTCGTCGTTGTGCCCGAGGTGAGCGTGTTCGAAATCGGTGTTTGCAGATTGGCTTCGACCAGCGGGATCAGGTGATTGACGAACTCCGGCAGGCCGAGGTCCACGACGGCGGATTTCAGGTACGGCATGCTGTATTGGAGCGTCCCGCCCCAATTCAGGACGCGCGGATGAAATTCAGTATCGCCGGTCAGGCCGCCGGTGTCGGGATCGATCCCAAACGTCGTTGTGAAATTCCTGGCCGGGATCGCGTAGCCGACCTGGCCGGTGACGGCGACGGGACGAAGCCAGGAGAACGTATCAGGCAGGTCGCCGAAGCCTTTGCCGAACCAGAGCATCGGTGTGTAGGTGTTGAAGGGATCGGCACCGACATTTTGCGCGCCGGTGCCTCCCCATTCGACGTTGAGGCCGACCGACATCACGAATTCATGCGTGGGATCTTTGAAGACCCGGTACTTGAACGTGGTCTCCAGGTTCTGAAATCCGTTGGCGCCGGGGATGGTCGGGTCCGTCGGATTGAGAAAGGTGTAGGTCGAGCCGAAGGAAATGGCGAAGTCCTCGGTGATGCGCTTGGAGAACTCGCCGGAGATGTCGTGCTGCCGAACGGGCGGCACGTCTCCGGTCTTGAAACTGTCGACCGTCGGAATGGACAGTTCATCGTTGACGCCGGGATCATCGATGCCCAGCGTTGCCGGAAAGAAGCGGTTGCCAACGATCTCGTGGGCAACGCTTCCAGAATGAGGGACGAGCGCAAGCGCGAGCCCCAGAAGGCCCGCACGCTTATGACAGTTGGACATTTGAGAATCTCCGCGATGCTGACATGCGAATTCGGCGGCCGGTCGGCCGCCAGGCTCACGTCAACTGCGGAGGCGCTCGTGCGCGGGCGTTGGATCCGCCGTGCGATGTTACCGCGAGCACGGCTTGCTCATGCCACACCAAAGGTTCTGCGAGCCGCAACGGGGTCGCGAACGTGGCCTGCGGCGAATCAAGCGTCGCATTGGCCTGCGCCAGGCAGCAGATCGAACAGCTTCCTGCATGCGTCGCCGGCAGATTCGTTTGGCCGGCCGCACCTACGCCCGATGCATCGGTGCTGTGGCAGATCACCACATTCGGAAACGGATCGGCGGCCGCAAGACCCGCGGCCCAGCAGGCGGCGATCGGCGCCAGCACCTGCATCGCGAGAGCGAGCAGGACCAGGGGCAGGAATTTTTGCAGCCGCGCGCGCATTCGCCGAACCATTCGTTCGCCGAGAAACTAAACACCGCGCCGAGCCCGAGTCGAGGTCAGTTCGCCGCTTTGCTTGCGCGATCACAAATTTCTCGAAAACTGTGTTCGCCACGCCCGACCGGAGGCTGACGTCCGGCATTTGAGGCAGATGCAGGGCAACCCCATATCCACAGATATCTTATATTTGTCATATACTTAGGGGCGGAAAAGCCTGATCATTTCGTTAACTGCATGAATTTTGAACAATCGTTGCCGAAAATGATGACAAGTGAGAAAAGTTGATCTAGCATCTCTTTGCTCAGGCTGGCCGCGAGGTCGAAGTCTGGTGGTCCAAGTCTCGGGAGGAGCCCCTGGCGCGCAAAACGCAGCGTCGCCCCGTTCAATCAAGATCAAATCTCAGATATCGGGGATAATAGGGTCGACACAATTTTTGAGCGGGGCTAGGGCCCCGCTCTCTTTTTTTGTGCCGGTGTTCAACGCCGATCGACGCATCAGCCAATTTAGTCGAAAGACTTGCAGCGACGCGCTGCGACGATCTGACATCACTCGTCCATCAGCGGCCGTTTTCCGAACATCCGGAAGCGCAGGCGAGGTGTCGCAATGACGGCGGCGAGCCGATTCCAAGATCGATAGTCGCCCTCATGATCGGGCGCCCCCCGATTTCGTCAGCAAGCGCTGCGGACATTTCCGCACGGCGCTGCGAGAAATATCCTCGCACGACGCCTACGGCACACCACAAGAGTTGCTCGTCGTCTTCTTTCGCGCGACCCGTGATGTGCTGCCTGTAATGCGCTCCGAGAGCGCGGGCTTCGCCGGCATTTCGGCCCAGCTCTCTTTGCGTTGCACCAAGGTGCAATGTCGCGGTTCGCGAGAACGGGTGGCGTGAACTCGTCGATTGTGAGACACTGCCCGCCTTGGTAGCGCAAACAATGACGCTGCCAACGATAAAATCATGGGAGCGAGCGATGTCCGAGACGAAAGATTTCTCGACAACCAGGCGCGATCTTCTTCAGGCGGCAACGACCGCCGGCGCCGCGGCGGCCATCCTCGGCGGCATGGGGATCAACCCTGCACTTGCAGCCGAGATGGGACGTTCGGAGAAGCCGTTGAAGGCGGCATTCTCCAATGCAGGCCTGCAGGCCACATGGTGTGCGCAGGGCAAGCAGGCGGCAGAATTCTGGGGCAAGCTGTTCAACGTCGACGTGACCTGGTTCGACGGTCAGCTCGACGCGGTGAAGCAGCGCGCGGCCATCGACAACATGGCCTCGCAGAAATGGGACTTCGTCGCGATCCAGGCCTTCGGCATCGGCACCCTCACCCAGCCCGTGCAGAAGATGATCGATGCCGGCACGCCCGTCATCGACATGGACACGCTGATCGCACCGCTCGATCAGATCAACGTGCATTCCTTCCTGGCGCCGGACAACGAGTTCATGGGTGCATCGGTGACCCAGGCGCTCTGCAATGCCATGGGCGGCAAGGGCAAGATCATCATGACGCAAGGCGCGCTCGGCCACACCGGCGCGCAAGGCCGTGCGAAGGGTTTCAACTCGGTCGTCAAACAATTCCCCAACATCGAGGTGCTCGACACCCAGCCGGCCGATTGGGACGTCTCCAAGACCGCGCGCCTGTGGGAGACCTATCTGACGAAGTATCCGCAGATCGATGCGGCCTTCTTCCACAATGACGACATGGCGCTCGCGGCCGCCAACATCATGAAGGCGCACAACCGCACCAACATCCTGATCGGTGGCGTCGACGCCATGCCGCCCGCGATCCAGGCGGTAAGCGAGGGCCGGATGTACGCGACTGTCCGCAATCCCTCATGCCGCATCCATGGCGGCGCCATCATCGCGGGCGTCGCTGCGGTCGTGGGCGGGGAAAAGAGCGGCCAGGGCATTCCGAAAAGCGTGGTGACGGATGGTCCGGTCGTGACCAAGGCCAACGCCGCCGGCATGCAGTGGATGGAGGATCACTTCCTGATCTGATTGCTCCATGCCTGAAGGCCGTTCGCCGATCCTGGAACTACAGGGCATCACGAAGAGCTTCGGCGGCGTCGAAGCGCTTCGGGGTGTGGACTTTGCGCTGTACGCCGGCGAGATCCATGGTCTCGTCGGCGAGAACGGCGCGGGAAAAAGCACGCTGATGAAGATCATCGCCGGCGTGCACCCGGAATTCTCGGGCCGCTTCCTGGTCGACGGGAAAGAGACCCGGTTCCGCTCGGCCCGCGACGCGCACGCGGCCGGCATCGCCATGGTGCATCAGGAGCTCAGCGTCGCGCCCGATCTCACGGTTGCCGAGAATGTCTTCCTCGGCAACCAGCCGACCAACCGGCTTGGCCTCGTGCAGTGGCGGCGCATGGCACACGAGGCCGGCGAGCAGCTCGCCCGCTTCGGCATCGACGTCGATCCGATGACGCGACTCGGTGACCTCCCGATCGGCCTCCAGCAGCTCATCGAGATCGCCCGCGTGCTGTTCTCCGGGGCACGCATCGTCATCCTGGACGAGCCGACCTCCGCCCTCTCGCCGCCCGAAGTGGAGCGCCTGTTCGCGACGCTGCGGCGCCTGCGCGACGAAGGCACCGGCATCGTCTTCATCTCGCACTTCATCGAGGACATCTTGCGCGTGTCCGACACGGTGACAGTCTTCCGCAACGGGCGGAAGGTCGCCGAGACCGCGGCGAGCGCGACCACCAAGGGCGCCCTGATCGAGGCCATGATTGGCCGCGGTGGCGAAGCTCTCGAGCACAGCTACACCGACGACCTGATGCTGCCCGCCGCCAACGGGGGCCCGGTCGTCCTCAAGGTCGACCAGCTCTCACTCGCACGCAGCCTCCAGGACGTCTCGTTCGAGGCGCGTTCCGGCGAGGTGCTGGGCATCTACGGCTTCATGGGCTGCGGACAGCAGGAGCTGTCGCGCATTTTGTTCGGCAAGCTGAAGCCGGACAGCGGCGCCCTCATCGTCGACGGCACGCCAAAGTCCTTCGCTTCCACCGCAGCCGCGCGGCGTGCGGGCGTGGCGCTTGTCCCCGAGAGCCGGCGCGCGATGCTGTTCCACCAGGAGCCGGTCTACAAGAACATCTCGATCAGCATTCTGGGTCGCATCTCGGCCATGCTCCTCAAGCCGACCCAGGAGCGCGACATCGCACAGCGCCAGGTCGAGCAGCTTCAGATCAGGCCGCCCGTGGTGGGCCTCGACCTCGGCATGCTCTCCGGCGGCAACCAGCAAAAGGTGGCGCTGGCCAAATGGCTGACCTATCCGCCGCGGCTTCTGGTCCTCTGCGAACCAACGCGCGGCATGGACGTCGGCGCCAAGAACGACGTCATCAACATCGTGCGCGACCTCCGCGCCAAGGGCCTTGCCATCATCGTGCTGTCGACGGAACCGGAGACGGTGCTGTCGCTGGCCGACCGCATTCTCGTGCTCAAGCGCGGCGCGGTGGTGCGCGAATTCAAAAACGAGCCTGTCAGCAAAGACCGCCTTTTGGAGGCGGCGTGACGGAGAAGCACAATGGCGAGCAGTGAAGCAGTTTCCGGAGCGGCCCGCAGACCTCGCGGCGTCGGTTCCTTCCTGCGATCGCAGATGCGCAACATCGCGCCATTCCTGACGCTGATCTTCCTGAGCCTGTTCTTCGCCTTCGCAAGCCCCTCCTTCGCCACGCTGGACAATCTCGGCAACATCCTCACCCAGGTCTCTGTGACCGGCGTGATCGCCGTCGGCCTCACCTTCGTGATCCTCTGCGCCGAGATCGATCTCTCGATCGCCAGCATCGCCAACGTTACCGGTATTGCGGTGGCCTATTTCACCATGCAGGAATCCTACGTCAACATCGCCAACATTCCCCTTCCCGGCGCCGTCGCGATCCTGCTTTCGCTGCTGCTCTGCGCGGCTCTCGGTTTCGTCAACGCACTGGGGCTGACCGTGATCGGCATCCCCTCCTTCATCATGACGCTGGCGATGATGCAGATCGCGGCCGGCATCTCCGCGCTGCTGGTGCGCGGACAGATCGCCTACAAGGTGCCCGATCTGATCGCGACCCTCGGCTCAAGCTCGATCGGCGGCATACCCTGGATCGTCATCGTCGCTGCCGTGATGCTGCTCGCCGGCCACCTCGTGCTCACCTACACGCGCTTCGGCCGCTACGTCTACATGGTCGGTGGAAACCGCGAGGCGGCCGAATATTCCGGCCTTAACGTCAAGCTGATCCTCGGCGTCGTGATGGTCATTTCGGCGGTCTGCGCCGGAATTGGCGGCATGCTCGGCGTTGCCCATTTCGGCAGCGCGCAGCAGAACGAGTTCGACACTTACCTCCTCGACTCCATCGCCGCCGTCGTGGTCGGCGGCACCAGCCTGTTCGGCGGCCGCGGCGGCATCGGCAACACCATCGTCGGCCTGTTCGTGCTGGGCGTGCTCAACAACGGCCTCGACCACGTCAACATCGACAGCTTCCTGAAGATCCTGATCCGCGGCCTGATCCTGCTCGCGGCGCTGATCATCAACGTCTACGCGCAGCGGCTGCGGGAGAAAGCGGCGGAGTAGAGGACGCGATAACCTCCTTTCAAAATATCGAAAACAACCCCATGCAAAGTAGTCGATAACGGCCAACCCAAACTTTTGTTCTGCGAAATTTATTTTGATGCATGGGGGCAAATCAGTGACACAATGGCATCATGGCGCCGCTGTATAAAACCGTAGGGTGAGCAAGACGCGGCCATAGCCTGATTGACGCGAGTTGAACGAAGGCAAGGTAGAGATCTGGCCAATCGCAACTCTTCTGGCTCGGCCTCGGTTCGTGAACGCGGACGTCACCCTGTCGATAATCCCCGATGAAACCGTAGAAAATGAGCCGGAGCGGACGTGCATGGTTCTCCGATGCAAAAAAGGTCGTGCAGCTTGTCCACGTGTTACACTAGCCAGATGAATCGCTTCGACATTTACTTGGTGCGACACGGCAGGCCGGATTGCGATCGACGACACCGCCTATCGCGAACTGCTTTCATCGACTGGCTTGACACTTATGCAGCGGCGAGAGTTTCGCAAACACCGCCCAATTCAGCGATATGCCATGCGGCCGCACGTGTTTCGCAAGCAATTTTTGCTAGCGAACTGCCGCGAGCTAAGGACTCGGCGGCGATGTTAGCCGGTGATCGGCCTATCCGAACCGACGCGGTTTTCAACGAGACCGATGTTGCGATCGTACCATTGAGTTTGTCGCTTCCGCCTGGGTTTTGGACGGCAGCAGGTCGACTTTTTTGGCTTGCGGGCGGGGTTGCACAAGAAACTCATTCGGGGGCCAAAATCAGGGCATCGCGAGCAGCGTCAATCTTGCTCACGGAAGCCACGAAAGGCGGTGTTCTTCTCGTTGGGCACGGCTGGATGAACCGCATGATTGCTGGCGCGTTGGTCCAAAACGGAATGCGGCGTGTTGAAGCCACCGGCTCAGGATACTGGGCGGTGATGCGTTTCTGCCAAGACGGCATTCGCGCTGGACGTTGAGGCCTTCTCACAAAATTGGCAGAGGTTCCGAGCATTCCGCTATTAGCCCCACGGCGGCAATTGCTGCGGTAGCATAAAAGCGCCGGTGTCAGGGCGAAGCGGTCATCACTGACGATTTATGTGTGCGCGCCTAACTACCTTGCAAAATCCGGCCGCCAGTCGCCCACTTCACGCGCCGCCGCCGTCACCGCCCGGATCGTCGTGAACGACGGCGCTTCCAGCATCATCCTGCGTGCGAGCCGGAGAGCGCGCGCCTCACAGATCGCCCGCTGCTTCTCGTCAGCGATCGCTTCGAAATCGAGATTGTGCGCGAGGCCAAGGATACGGCGAATGGTCTTGGCCGCGGCGAAGCCGATGGTGTCCTGGAACAGCCGCGCCATGTAGGCCTGCCGCTCGGTCTCCAGTCGCGCGGCGCCGGCCTCACCGGGGAATAGCGAAACGGGATAGCCATCGCCCCTTGCCTCACGTCGCCACAAGTCGAGAAATTTGCGTGCGAACTCGTTCCAGACGCCCTCGATCGTTTCCAGTATCCAGGCCTCGAACGCCGCCCGGTCGTCCGGCGAGCGCTCGTGTCCGGATGAGGCCAGGTAGGCCATCAGCAGGTTGGCGATGACGGCCCCGACGTCAAAGCCCATCGGGCCAAAGAACGCGAATTCGGGATCGATGACCCGCGTCTCGCTCTCAGTGACCATGATCGAACCGGTGTGGAGATCGCCGTGGATCAGCGCCTCTGGGCTCGCCATGAATTTTAGCTTCAGCCGGGAGATCGCGACATGCAGCTCCATGTCGTCGCGCAAGGCCGCGGCCGTCGCGTCCAGATAGGGCGCGGTCCAACGGTTCTGCTCCGCGATCCGATAGGGATCGGTGAAGATCAGATCCTCGGTGATCTTGCAGAGCGCGTGGTTACCGGCAAAGGCCGCAATCCCCTCCTTCTTCTCCGCGGCAACGAGCGCAAGATCGGACGTGAAGAACAGCGTCCGCGCCATAAAGGCGGAGACGTCGTCGACGAAGCGCGGATATTGCGTGCCCGCAATCAACCCCTTGCGCATGATGATGTGCGGCTCCAGCAGCTCCATCACCGTGAGCGCAAGCGTGTCGTTGTGATGCAGCACCACCGGCACGAGGCCTGGCGCGAGCTCGGCCTGTCGCGTCAGCGCCAGATATTCGTAGTGCGCACGAGACAGCGGCAACGGCCAGCTTTCCCCGACCAGGCGGACATAGGGCAGCGCCTGCTTCACGGCGACGCCGCCGCGCGCTCCCTTGACGATGAAGACGAGATTGAGATTGCCGTCGCCGACCTCCGTGATCGACCAGTCGTCCGGCGCACCGCCGAGAGCCGCCACCAGCTTCGGACGGCCCGCGAGATAGTCCCGCAAATCCGCCTCATGCAAAATCCGATAGTTCTCCGCCTGCCCCTGCGTCATGACGTTTCCTGCCCATGGTCTTGGCCGGATCGTCAGTCGCGCTTTGGGAAGCTCGAGCCGATGTCGGCCTTTCTTTCGATCGGATCGTAATCGCAATAGACGCCGTCCGCCACCAGCGTGAAGCTCGCAATGACCGTATATTTGTCAGGCTTGACCGAGTTCAGGCCGGCGCTCTCGATCGTCTGACTCTAGCCCCTTACCAGTGAGCGGCGACCGCTATGGAGATAACAAAATCGGTCTCGGCTGTAGCACGATCAGCCCGTGGATAACGCCTGCTCAATCCTTATCGCACTGAGCTTGAGGCCAGCTTGGCCCGCTTGATCCTGTAGATGCCGCAGCTCGCACAACGTTCTGTCATTGCCCCGTCCGCAACCAAAATCCGCCAACGCTTGCCCCAGCGCGATGAAGAAAGCGCTCCAGGGAAGTGGCTCAGCTTCCGTAAAGGTTGCCAAGCCGGAGGCATATCGATCGACCGAGCTCCAGTCCCGGACGCTGAGCGCGGCCTCCATGGCGTCCCGGTAGAACCAAAGGTGATTGTGTCCAACACAGCCTGCGGTCAGAATTTGCTCCCCCTCGCTCAGTGCTTTCTGTTGCTGGGCGAGGTCTTCCACGGCAAGCGCCTGCTCGGCCAGAACACGCGGCCCGAAAAACGTGATTCCGGTCTCCCGGCTCACAGCGATGGCCTCATCCAGCAACCGTCGGGCTTCGGACTGTCGGCCCTCCGCCCGACTGATCTTCGCCAGATATGTCAAGTTTTCCGGCACGAAACGACGTGCGCCGATGCGCTCAATAAGCTCCCCGGCGTGTCGTAGTTGGTCTCGCGCTCGCTGCAGCTCGGCCATATCATACAAGGCAAACGCAGCTATATTCCGAGCGAGCAATTCCGCGCGCTGGTGACCCACGCGCACGGCTGCTTCAGCGGCTGTGAGTGCGTCCTCCGCTGCCGTCGGCAACTCGTTCGCATATTGGCGTGTCAGTGCAGCCATGTTGAGATTGGCGACCTCGATGCGGCCGAATCCATGCTGGCGGCTGACGGCGACGCATTGATCGAAGTAACGGCGCGCCGTTAGCATCCGCCCCCGAACATAGGCGGCGTCGCCCAAGCCACCCAGCGCCTGCGCTTCGCGCTCAGCCGAGCCGGCTTGCCGGGCGTACCGCAAGGCCAGATCGTGCTGCTTGACGCAGCTCTCGATCTCGCCGAGGGGGAAGTACAGATTGCCTCGGAGATGGTGTATTCGAGATAGGTCGACGACCAGGTTCTCAGCGGACGCAAGCGCCTGGGCTTGTTCCAGAGCTTGAAGTGCGTCCTGAATCTGATCGCTGATCCGCATCACGGCAGCCAGGCCGATCCACGCCCGGCAACGGTCAATGGTATCTCCGCCGACTTCGAGAGCTCGTTGAAAAGCCTGCCGCGCTTCGGCGATTGCACCGAGATCATGTAGAAGCTCACCTCGAAATTGGGTCAGCGCGTAGACATCGGGCCGCTCGATTGCGAGAGCGAGACCACGTTCGACAAGGTGCAGTGCCCGCTCATTATGGTAAGCGGCGGCCTGCGATCGAGCCGCCGACAGGTAGGCACGAGGTGCAGCGGGATCGCCAGCGCGATCGAGATGAGCCGCATGAAGCACAGGATCGCTTTCGGCGAAGCATTCGGCGGCTCGTCGATGCAGCTCCCGGCGGGTTGCGGTCAACAGCGAGGAATAGGTGCCCTCCTGGACGAGGGCATGAGCAAATTGAAAATCATTGCCGTCCGGACGGACGAGATCCTGCTCGATGAGGCCTTTACAGACATAACGGTCGTTGTTGATGAGTTGGTGCAGGAGATCGAGTGAGAAGCGTTGGCCCAGCACCGAGGCTGCCTGAAGGGCGTGTTTATCCGCTGGCTCCAGGGTGTCCATCCTCGCCTGCACGAGGCTCTGAATGGATGCCGGAATGCTGTTCAGATCGCCTTCGCCACCGCTGCGCAGGAGCTGCTCCAGAAACAGCGGATGTCCATCGGATCTTTTCACACATGCGAGCGCAAACGGTTCGCTCACGTCGCTGAATTCGCCCGCGAGGGCAAGCGCATCTTGCTCGCGCAGGGGACCAAGATCGATTGTGATAAGAGGCGCGGAGCGTGTCCGGCTGCGCCACATCACGTCGAGTTGGTCTCCTTCCGTGCGTGAGGTCAATACCAGGACGAATGGACAAAGTGCGGTGAGCCTTGCCAGCTCAGCTGCATGTGCAAGAGCGATGGCGTCGGCCCAGTGCAGATCTTCGATTGTGACCATCTGCGGCTGGCTTGCGCTTTGCCGTTTGAGTATCTCGGCCACGGTCTTGCGTTTTCCGAGATTGCGCGCCGAATTATCCATGGCGTCATACAATGCCCGCAGTTCCGTCGGCTGCGGCAAGTCGAGTAGATCGTTCAAAAAGACCAGCTGGTCGGGGTTCAGGAGCTCATTCGAGAGAAGCCGTTCCGCCGCCGCGCGAGCGGCTCTCTCGTCCTGTCCTGAGCATCCAAGGCAGCTGCGGACCACCGCTCGAATAGCGTCCTGACCTTTGCCGACCCCGAAATCGAGCACGCGGCCGACATGGCAGGCGAAGTGTTGACCCGAGGCGATCCGCTGAAACTCCTCAACCAACCGCGATTTGCCGATCCCGGCCTCGCCGCGAATGTACAGGGCGAGTCCCGTACCCGCGTCTCGACAGCTGGCAATAACACCCTTGAACTGGACCAGTTCGCCGTGTCTGCCCACCACGCGCCTATGAATGCGCTGTAAATCGGCGATCCGCAGGCTGTGAACGCGCCAGACCGGGACCTGCTTGTCGAGACCTTTGATCGATATTGCGCCGACCTCTTCTCCTTCGAAGCGATCCAGTAAAGAGTGGTAGACGGCGCTGGAAACGAAAGTCTCGCCTGGCCCGGCCATCGCGGTCAGGCGCGAGGCAAGGTTCACCGAATCCCCTGTCACAGTGTACTCCTGCCGCTCGCGACTGCCGGTTTTGCTTGCGACCACCTGGCCTGAGGCAAGCCCCAGGTGGACCTTCAAAATGCGGCCAGCCTTGTCCCTGAGCCTCTCGATCGCTGGATGAATATCGAGCGCGGCGCGCACCGCTCGTTCCGGGTCATCGGTGTGGGCGGTGGGCGCGCCGAATACTGCCATCACGCAGTCGCCGATGTGCTTGTCTATCGTGCCGCCGTAGTTCACGACGATATCGTCGATGAGCTCGAAGTAGGAGTTGAGCAGACGGTGAGTCTCCTCCGGGTCGAGTGCCGAGCTGAGGCGGGTGAAGCCAGACAAGTCAGCAAAAAGGACGGTGACCTGTCGCCGATCGCCCGCCGCAGACTGGCTCTCGGTGGCAGGCGGAAGCAGGTCAGGCCCCGAGAGGACAGTTGCGAAAGCGGCGCCGCAGCCGCCGCAAAATTTCACGCTCGATTGATTTAGGAAGCCGCAATTTCGGCATGGAATGGGTAGCGCGCAGCCGCACTCGGCACAGAACCGACGGTCTGAACTGTTTTCTGTCTTACAGCTCGCGCAGCGCATCCTGGAGCCCTCGCGAGGCGACCGCGGTCTGCAGAACGATCCGGCTCACGGTTTAGATAATCTCGCGAGTCCAGCCGATCCTTTGCCGGCGCAGGCGCCGGGTACGCATTCGCACTTCGCAAGGCGCGAACCGACCAGTTGGGCCGTGCACCTGGGAGCCTTGTGCAGTTGCGGTTCGTTCAGGCCGCAGGCCTGATATTCTGGTTTACACGGAAGAGGTTGGTCGGATCGTAGCTCTTCTTTACAGCGGCCAGGCGGTCGTAGTTGTTGCCAAAGCTCGCTTTGAGCCTCGCGTCACCCTCATCGTCCATCATGAAGTTCGGGTACGCCCCCGCCAGGTTATAGGGATGAACCGCTTCCCAATAAGCTTTGGTCCAACGCGTGACCGGGCCCGCCTTTTGCGGATTCGGATCAATCCCCGCGATAACCATTGACCAGGTGGCGTCGCGGCAATTCCAGGCGGTCGCCCCACTGTCGATGCGATGAACGGCTCCGTCGATGGGGTAAAGGTGCATAAGCGACAATTCGCTCGGCGTGTTTGCGGCCTGCGCGAGATGCGCGTCGATCGCCTCGTCTGGTAGATTCTTGACGAAATCGCCGCGCCAGTACCATTGCATTCCTGCCGGGTAGAGCCCGTCGAACATGCTCTGTACGGCGGGATATGGCATCATCCCCATCCAGTTGATCCATGGATCGGGCAGTCCACCAAGTAGAGGCTCGAGCGCCTTCTTGCCATCGTCCTCCCCGCCATTGTAGCAGCACATCAGAAGGCAAATCGGCTTTCCCCACAGCTCCTGCGGGAAGGGAGCGGATGACAGAACCGTCTTCAAGCCAAGGAAAATTCCGAGGTCCTCCGTCGCTTGGGGCAGGAACTCGCGATAGCGTTGCATGATCGCGCGTGCATGCCTCTGATCCCAGGCGAGCGGCCCAGCGTAGACCTGACTGACCGGATGAAGCCGGAAGACGAAATTCGTGACCACGCCAAAATTGCCGCCGCCGCCGCGCAGGGCCCAAAACAGGTCAGGATTCGTATCCTTGTTGGCTCTCACGAAGCGACCGTCGGCGAGAACGACGTCCGCCTCCATCAAATTGTCGATCGCCAAGCCGTACTTGCGTGACAGATACCCGTGACCTCCGCTCAGCGTCAGTCCAGCGATGCCGGTGGTGGATATGATGCCAGCCGGAGTAGCCAATCCGAACGCATGGGTCGCGTGGTCGACGTCGCCCTGGGTGCATCCGGCAGCCACCTCTGCGGTCCGGGCAACCGGATCGACCCGCACGCCCTTCATTGCGGACAGATCGATGACCAAACCATCTTCGACGCTACCGAGCCCTGGGCCATTGTGGCCACCGCCGCGGATTGCAACGGCAACACCGGTATCGCGGCCGAAATTGACCGCGGCAATCACGTCGGCAACATCGACGCATTTCGCGATCAGGCGCGGACGCTTGTCAATCATACCGTTGTAGAGCTTGCGTGCGGCGTCGTAGGTCGCGTCTGACGGGGTTACCATCTGGCCGCGAAATCCCTTCGCCAGGGCTGCCAGGTCGGTCATGTCGTCCCTCCTATTTCACAAGCGGAGCATGCTCGCTTGGCGATCTAGGCTGGTCGCTAGGCAGTTAAATTCTCCGCCATTGCTTTCGTCTGGCGTGAAGTCCGCGAGGTTCAACGAGCTTGCCCAAACCGCAAGTCATGCGTCGAATCGTCGCTATCGGATCATCCAGAAAAGGAACGTGGGTTGCCGCGATCAGATGGTCAGGTACGCAACATCAGCAGACATGGTCGCAAATGAACCGAGGCTGCGCTTGAGGTCAGCTCTTACTCCAAAGCCACGGCGTTCAGGCAGTGGCTTTGCACTAATGATTCCGCGCCCTAGCTAGAACGGCATTCCCATCAGTTTCGACAAGCGTTCGATCGAGAGATAACCGGCATGGTAGGCAGACATGCCGATGGCAAAAATGACCGCCGAGATCAGCGTGGTCCAGATCAGCTTGCGGCGCATTCCAGTCAGGATCGGCGCGCCGGGATCGGTGCCGGGCGCGCCCTCGCCGTCCTCGTGCTGGCTCCGGATGCCGAATGGCAGCGTCAAGAACAGCGCAATCCACCAGATGACAAAGTAAATCGCGACTGCCGTCGATATCTGGTAGGCCATGCGCCGCCCTACGCCTGCTCGATCTCGACCAGCGCGCCGGAAAAGTCCTTCGGATGAAGGAACAGCACCGGCTTTCCGTGCGCACCGATCTTCGGCACGCCGTCGCCGAGCACCCGCGCGCCCTCTTTCACCAGCACGTCACGCGAGGTGATGATGTCGGCAACCTCATAGCAGACGTGATGGATGCCGCCGTCGGCATTGCGCTCAAGGAACTTTGCGATCGGCGAACCTTCGCCATAGGGCTCGATGAACTCGATCTTCGTATTGGGGAGGGTCACGAAGACTGTGGTAACGCCGTGCTCGGGCAATGCGACGGCCTCCGATATCTGTGCCCCGAACGCTGCGCCGTAGATCTTGGCGGCCTTCACGGCATCCTTGGTCGCGATCGCGACGTGGTTAAGCCGGCCCAGCATGGTTCTCTCCCTTAGAGCATGATCCGGATCCGAAGGGCCGCGTTAGCGCAAAGTGCGAAGCGGTTTTCCGGAAAGCTCATGCTCAAACAATTTAGACTGTCAGTACATGTACCAGACAGGGGGGCTTTTTGCCCCAGTGTTCGTTGATCACGGCGCGCACGGCCCGTCGCACCGACTCCGCCAAAGCATCGGGATCGCGGCGGCGCGGCTTCGGCAGGCCTTCGATCGTGGACATCACGGCATCGAAGACGAGGTCGTCGAACGTCTCGCCCGCCCTGTTCTTCTCGGGGATGCCGACGAGATCGACCTCGGGTTCGTCCGCGAGTTCGCCCTGCGCGGTCACGGCGATGGCGACGAAAGCGCAGCCGGAGAAGGCCATCCGCCTCCGCTCGACCACCGCGCGGGACTTGGAATCCTCCAGGATCGTGCCGTCCTTGTAGAGCCGCCCGGAAGGCACCTCCCCAACGATGCCGGGATCGCCCGGGCCGAGCTTGACCAGATCGCCGTTGCGGCAGACCAGCACCCGCGGCACGCCGGCAGCGCGCGCGAGCTTGGCGTGCTCGTGCAGGTGCAGCGCCTCGCCATGGACGGGGATCAGGAGCTGCGGCCTGGTCCAGGCGATCAGGTCGCGCAATTCGTCACGGCGGGGGTGGCCGGAGACGTGAACCAGGTGGTCACGGTCGGTGATGACCTCGATGCCCTGGAGGACCAGGTTGTTGATGATCGAGCCGACCGCCTTTTCGTTGCCCGGGATGGTCCGCGAGGAAAAGATCACACTGTCGCCGCGGTTGAGGGTGATCTCGGGATGATCGTCATTGGCGATCCGCGCCAGTGCCGCGCGCGGCTCACCCTGGCTGCCGGTGCACAGCGCCAGCACCTTGTTCTGCGGAAGGTGGCCGTAGACCTCGGGCGAGCGGAAATTCTGCACGCCGTCGAGATAGCCGGTCTCGCGCGCGACCTGCACGACCCGATCCATGGCACGGCCGACCACGACGACCTCGCGGTCCGCCGCCTTGGCCGCTTCGGCAACGGCCTTGATGCGCGCGACATTGGAGGCGAAGGTCGTTACCGCGACGCGGCCCTTGGCTTCCTTGACGAGCTCGATGATGGTTCTGGCAACCTCGGCTTCCGAGGGCGAGCGGCCGTCGCGCACCGCATTGGTGGAATCGCCGATCAGAGCAAGCACGCCCTCCTCGCCCAGCTCGCGCAGCCGCTTTTCATCGGTCGGACTTCCCAAGGTCGGGGTCGGATCGATTTTCCAGTCGCCGGTATGCAGCACCGTGCCGGCTGTGGTGTGGATCGCCAGTGCGTGCGCTTCCGGAATCGAATGCGCCACGGGGATGAACTCGACATTGAATGGGCCGACATCGACACGCCCGCCGGATGGGATCACCGTCACCGGGATGTTCGGTGCATTGCG
This sequence comes from Bradyrhizobium ingae, assembly GCF_055791185.1. Taxonomy (NCBI): domain Bacteria; kingdom Pseudomonadati; phylum Pseudomonadota; class Alphaproteobacteria; order Hyphomicrobiales; family Nitrobacteraceae; genus Bradyrhizobium; species Bradyrhizobium ingae. The sequence continues at coordinate 85,081 of NZ_JBVUBB010000024.1, read as the reverse complement.
CTCGGCCGCGCATTTGGCCTCGAACAGCGCCGCGCTGAACTTGGTGGCGAAGATCGGGCATTTGAGCTTGGGCCAGAGGTCGATGATGGCGCCGAAATGGTCCTCATGGGCGTGGGTCAGCACCAGGCCCATCAGGTTCTTACGCTCCTTCTCCAGGAAGCTGATGTCGGGCATGATCAGGTCGATGCCCGGCAGGTGCTCCTCGTCGCCGAAGGAGACGCCGAGATCGACCGCAAGCCAGGCGCGCTGGTGGCGGTTGCCGAGGCCGTAGATCGACAGGTTCATGCCGATCTCGCCGACGCCGCCGAGCGGGGCAAACACGAGTTCGTCGGGTCTTGCCATCATGCCGCTCCCACGGACGCGGCCGCGCCGAAGAACACCTCGCCTGCGGCCACCGGCACGCGCCCGCCATCGGCAGTACGAACGATCAGGCAACCGGCCTCGTCAATGGTGTCGAAGGTGCCCTCGAGCGTCGCGCTCCCGGTCTGGATCGCAACCTTCCCTCCAAGGCCAGCAGCGCGGTCCAACCAGAGACGGCGGATCTCCGCAAAGCCGCGGCCATCGTCCCAGATGCCCCGGAATTCAACCCAGGCGTCCGAAAGCGCCGTGAACAGTTCCTCCGCGCTGATGTGGACCCCGAGAGCAGCCAGCGACACTGCGGGCGTCGGCGTTCCCTCGGGGGCCGCGACGACATTGGTGCCGATGCCGACCACGACGGCAAGGCGATTGCCGATGGCCTCGGCTTCGAGGCCGATGCCGACGAGCTTCTTGCCATCAGCAAGCACGTCGTTCGGCCATTTCAGGGTATATCGGGGCCGGTCGGGCCCCAGGCGAAGCGCGGCTTCGACGCTGACCCGCTCCAGCGCGGCCTCCTCAGCCAGCCCCGCCGCAAAGCCGAGCGTGGCAGCGACGGCCGGCGCGACGTCCATCACCTCGAGGATGCTGGCCGCCAGATTACCCCGCGGCGCGATCCAAGCACGCTGGCGGCGGCCACGCCCGGCCGTCTGCTCCGAGGTCGCGAACCAGATCGGGCCGCGCTCGCCCTGGCGGGCGCGCACCAGGGCTTCCGTGTTGGTTGAGCCGATCTGGTCGAAGGCTGCGAGGCGGTAGCCCGCGTTGAGAGCGCGATGACCGAGCGCGAAGCCCATCCCTAGAACAGCGACTTTGCCGCTGCGCTGGCGACACTCACGACGGGTCCCGCAAACAGCGCAAACAGGATGTTGAACAGGCCCGCCACCGCCAGCACAGCCCGCACCTCGATGCGCACCGGATCGACCTGCCCGGCAGGCTCGTCGAAATACATCGTCTTGACGATGGTGAGGTAGTAGTAGGCGCCCACCACGCTCGCCAGCACGCCCAGAACCGCGAGCGTAAAGAGGTTGGCCTTGATCGCGGCGACGAAGACGTACCATTTGGCGAAGAAGCCCGCGAGCGGCGGAACACCGGCCAGCGAGAACAGCAGCATTGCGAACAAGAAGGCGAGCAGCGGGTTGGTGCGCGAGAGGCCGGCGAAATCGCTGATCTGCTCGACGGCCTGGCCGTTGCGCTTCATCGCCAGGATGACGGCGAAGGAACCGAGCGTCATCGCGACGTAGATCAGGATGTAGGTCAGCACGCCCTGCGCGCCCTCGACCGTACCGGAGGCAAGGCCGACCAGCGCAAAGCCCATATGGCCGATCGAGGAATAGGCCATCAGGCGCTTGATGTTGGTCTGGCCGATCGCGGCGAAGGAGCCGAGGGCCATCGAGGCGATCGAGACGAACACCAGGATCTGCTGCCACTGCGTGACGATGCCCGGGAAAGCGGTCAGCGTCGCGCGAGTGAAGACCGCGAGTGCCGCGACCTTTGGCGCCGAGGCGAAGAAGGCGGTCACCGGCGTCGGCGCGCCCTCATAGACGTCGGGCGTCCACATGTGGAACGGCACCGCCGAGACCTTGAAGCAGAGGCCGGCCAGCAGGAAGACGAGACCGAAGACCAGGCCGACGCTGGCGGTCGTGGCAGACGCCGCGATGCCGACAAAGCTGACCGTGCCGGTGAAACCGTAGATCAGCGAGGCGCCATACAGCAGCATGCCCGAGGAGAGCGCACCCAGCACGAAATACTTCAGGCCGGCCTCGTTGGACTTCGCATTGTCGCGGTTGCTGGTCGCGACGACGTAGAGCGCCAGCGACATCAGCTCGAGACCGAGATAGAGCGAGATCAGGTCGCCGGCCGAGATCAGCACCATCATGCCGAGGGTGGAGAGCAGCACGAGGATCGAATATTCGAAGATGCGGCGCGACGGATCGGACAAGAACTCCGTCGACAGGATCAGCGTCACCGCCGATCCGATCAGCGCCAGGATCTTCAGGAAGCGCGCGAAATCGTCGACGATGAAGCTGCCACCGAAGGTCACCTGTTTGCCCGCGGGCAACAGAAGTACCAGCACGCCGGTTGCGACCAGGAGCAGGACGGCGAGTGTCGTGATCGCCTTCGTGCTCCCCTGCCCGCGATACGCGCCGAGCATCAGGAGCGCCATGCTGCCGACCGCGAGCACGAGCTCGGGCACGACCGGCGCCAGTTGATAACCTGCTGTCTCAAAGCTCATGGCGATATCCTGACCTGCCCGCTCACTGGAGCAGTGCGGCGGCCTTCACGGCCGTCACCGCAGTGTTGTAGTTGTTGACGAGTTGCTGGACCGAGGCGGCCGACATGTCGAGCACCGGCTTCGGATAGACGCCGAACAGGATCGTCAGCGCGATCAGCGGGAACAGCGTCAGGCACTCCCGGAAGGTGAGGTCCTTGATGGTCATCAGCGACGGCTTCACCAGCGCCCCGAACACGACCTTGCGGTAGAGCCAGAGTGCGTAGCATGCCGACAGGATCACGCCCGTGGTGGCGAAGAACGCCGTCGGGAGCGAGACCTTGAAGGTGCCGAGCAGCGTCATGAATTCGCCGACGAAGCCGGAGGTGCCGGGCAGACCGACATTGGCCATGGTGAACACCATGAACGTCAGCGCATAGAGCGGCATCCGGTTGACGAGGCCGCCATAGGCCGCGATCTCGCGGGTATGCATGCGGTCGTAGACGATGCCGACGCAGAGGAACAGCGCGCCGGAGACGATGCCGTGCGAGATCATCTGGAACACGCCGCCGGCGACGCCCTGCATGGTGCCGGCGAAGATGCCCATGGTGACGAAGCCCATATGGGCGACCGATGAATACGCAATGAGCTTCTTCATGTCCTCCTGCATCATCGCCACCAGCGAGGTGTAGATGATGGCGATGGTCGAGAGCGTGAAGATCAGCGGCGCAAAGTCATGCGAGGCGAGCGGGAACATCGGCAGCGAGAAGCGCAGGAAGCCGTAGCCACCCATCTTCAGGAGGATCGCGGCCAGGATCACCGAGCCCGCAGTCGGCGCCTCGACGTGTGCGTCGGGCAACCAGGTGTGCACCGGCCACATCGGCATCTTCACGGCGAAGGAGGCGAAGAAGGCCAGCCACGCCCAGGTCTGCAACGACCGCGGCACGGCCGTGTGCATCAGGGTCGGGATGTCGGTCGTGTTGCCGTTCCAGTAGAGCGCCATGATGGCGAGCAGCATCAGGACCGAGCCGAGCAGCGTGTAGAGGAAGAACTTGAACGACGCGTAGACCCGGCGCGGGCCGCCCCAGACGCCGATGATCAGGAACATCGGAATCAGGCCGCCCTCGAAGAACAGATAGAACAGCACGAGATCGAGCGCCGAGAAGGTGCCGATCATCAGCGTTTCCAGGATGAGGAACGCCATCATGTATTCGCGCACCCGGTTCTGGATCGCCTTCCAGCTCGCGACGATGCAGAACGGCATCAGGGCGGTGGTCAGGATCACGAAGGGCAGCGAGATGCCGTCCACACCCATATGGTAGGTGATGCCGGCAGCCATCCAGTTGGCCTTCTCGACGAACTGGAAATCCGCGATCGACGGGTCGAAGCGGGCGACCAGCAGCAGCGACACCGCAAAGGTGATCAGTGTGGTCCAGAGCGCAATCCAGCGCGCATTGCGCCGCGCCGCCTCGTCATCGCCACGCACGGCGTAGACGAGCAGCGCACCGACCAGCGGCAGGAACGTGGTGACGGAAAGGATGGGCCAGGTTGTCATTTACTGGCCTCCAAAGCCGAACATGAACCAGGTGATCAGGCCGGCGACGCCGATCAGCATGGCGAATGCATAGTGATAGAGATAGCCGGTCTGGATCTTCACGACGTTGCGGGTGACGCGCAGAACCGACGCCGAAACACCATCCGGACCGAATCCGTCGATGATGAAGCCGTCGCCCTTCTTCCAGAGCTGGTAGCCGATCCACTTCGCCGGACGGACGAAGATGATGTCGTAGAGCTCGTCGAAGTACCACTTGTTGAGCAGGAACTGATACAGCATCGGCTGGGTCTTCGCGAGCTCGACAGGCAGATATGGCCGGCGGATGTAGAACAGGTACGAGATCAGGAAGCCCACGATCATCATCACCGTCGGCAGGAAGCCGATGGTCTCGGGGATGTGGTGCATCTCTTCGATGATGTGCGGGTTCATCTTCACGGACTCGCGGAAGAACTCCTCGATGCCGTGACCGGCGAACAATTCCTTGAACGGCAATCCGGCGACGAAGGAACCGACCGCGAGCACGCCGATCGGGATCAGCATCCAGATCGGGCTCTCATGCGCAGCCTCGTAGTGATGCTCGTCATGCGGCTCGCCATGGAAGGTCTTGAAGATCAGGCGCCAGGAATAGAACGAGGTCAGGCCGGCGGCAACGACCGTCATCAAGAAGCCGTACACCGCGAACGGATTGTGCGAGGCGTAGGCGGACTCGATGATCGCGTCCTTGGAGAAGTAGCCGGCGGTAAGCGGGAATCCCGTCAGGGCAAGCGTGCCGACCACCATCACCGCGTAGGTGTAGGGGATCTTGCGCCACAGGCCGCCCATGTTGCGGATGTCCTGCTCGTGGTGCATCGCGTAGATCACCGAGCCGGAGCCCAAGAACAACAGCGCCTTGAAGAAGGCGTGGGTGAACAGGTGGAACATGCCGACCGAATAGGCCCCTGCTCCCATCGCCACGAACATGTAGCCGAGCTGCGAACAGGTCGAGTAGGCGACGATGCGCTTGATGTCGTTCTGAACGAGGCCGACGGTCGCGGCGAAGAACGCCGTGGTTGCGCCGAAGAACATCACGACGGCCTGCGCGTTCGGCGCGAGCTCGAACAGCGGCGACAGCCGGGCCACCATGAACACGCCCGCGGTCACCATGGTCGCGGCGTGGATCAGCGCCGACACCGGGGTCGGGCCTTCCATCGCATCCGGCAACCAGGTGTGCAGCAGGAACTGCGCCGACTTGCCCATCGCCCCCATGAACAGAAGCACGCAGGCGAACGTCAGGGCGTCGGCGTGCCAGCCGAAGAAGTTGATGGTCTTGCCGGTGAGGCCGGGGGCCGCATGGAAGATCGTCTCGAAATCAGTCGAGCCGACCAGCGCGAAAACCGCGAAAATGCCGAGCGCAAAGCCGAAGTCGCCGACGCGGTTGACGACGAAGGCCTTGATGGCGGCCGCGTTCGCCGAAGGCTTCTGGTACCAGAAGCCGATGAGCAGATAGCTGGCGAGGCCCACGCCTTCCCAGCCGAAGAACAGCTGCACGAGGTTGTCGGCCGTCACCAGCATCAGCATGGCGAAGGTGAACAGCGAGAGATAGCCGAAGAAGCGCGGCCGGTTCGGATCCTGGTCCATATAGCCGATGGAATAGAGGTGCACGAGCGAGGACACGGTGTTGACCACCACCAGCATCACGGCCGTGAGGGTGTCGACCCGCAGCGTCCAATAGACCTGGAGGTCCCCGGAGAGAATCCAGGGCAGCAGCGGAATCCGCGCGTCGTGGTGCATGAAGCCGACGTCGACCAGCGTGAACCACGACAGGGCCGCCGAGACGAACAGCAGCGTCGTCGTGATCAGCTCGGCCGCGCGCGAGCCCTGAGCCGGCGGCTCGGAGACGTGGTGGTCGTCGTGACCATGATCGTCATGAGAATGATCATCATGGGCGGCCGCGGCATGGGCATCGCCATGACCGTGATCGTCGCCGTGATGCTCGACCGTATCGCCGCTGGGGTTGCGGCCATGCGCGCCGAAAATGGCGATCAGGCCGGCGAGAATGGCGCCCAGCAGAGGCAGAAAGACAATTGCCTGAACCATAGCCGGGTTAACCCTTCATCAGATTGACGTCCTCAACCGCGATCGAGCCGCGGTTGCGGAAATAGACCACCAGGATGGCGAGACCGATCGCGGCTTCCGCAGCCGCGACCGTCAGCACCAGCAGCGCGAAGACCTGGCCGACGATGTCGCCGAGGAACGTCGAGAACGCCACCAGGTTGGTGTTGACGGCAAGCAGGATCAGCTCGATCGACATCAGGATGACGATGATGTTCTTGCGGTTCAGGAAGATGCCGAGGATACCGAGCGTGAACAGGATCGCGCCGACGGCAAGATAGTGTCCGAGCCCGATCGTCATTTCACCCACTCCGCCGCGTCAGTATCCGAAAGCCCCTGCCCCGAGGCCACCTTGCGCAGCGCCATCGCCATCTCGGGCGTGCGCGCGTTCTGCACATTGATGTCCTGCCGCTTGACGCTCGCCTTGTGGCGCAGCGTCAGCACGATGGCGCCGATCATCGCGACCAGCAGCACCATGCCGGCGAGCTGGAAGTAATGGATGTACTTCGTATAGAGCACGAGCCCGAGCGCCTCGGTGTTGGAGACGTTGGTCGGGATGGCCGCCGTGATCGTCTTGGCCACGGTCGGATTGATCACCCAGGCGCCGACGACCAGCAGCAGCTCGAACATGAAGATGCCGCCGATCACGAGGCCAACCGGCAGGTACTCGATGAAGCCCTCGCGCAGCTCGAGGAAGTCGACGTCGAGCATCATGATCACGAACAGGAACAGCACGGCGACCGCGCCGACATAGACGACGATCAGGATCATCGCCAGGAACTCGGCGCCCATCAGCACGAAGAGGCCGGAGGCGTTGACGAAGGCCAGGATCAGGTACAGCACGGAGTGCACGGGATTGCGCGAGACAATCACCATCACCGCCGAGGCGACGCAGATGCCGGCGAACAGATAGAAGAACAGCGCGGGAAGGATCATGCCCTCACCTCACCGGTACGGCGCGTCGAGCTCGATCGCTTTCGCGATCTCGCGTTCCCAGCGATCGCCATTGGCGAGCAGCTTGGCCTTGTCATAGAACAGTTCCTCGCGGGTCTCGGTCGCGAACTCGAAGTTCGGGCCTTCGACGATGGCGTCGACCGGGCAGGCCTCCTGGCAGAGGCCGCAATAGATGCACTTCACCATGTCGATATCGTAGCGCACGGTGCGGCGGGTGCCGTCGTTGCGGCGCGGGCCGGCCTCGATGGTGATGGCCTGCGCCGGGCAGACCGCTTCGCACAGCTTGCAGGCGATGCAGCGTTCCTCGCCGTTGGGATAGCGGCGCAGAGCATGCTCGCCGCGGAAGCGCGGCGAGATCGGGCCCTTCTCGAAGGGATAGTTCAGCGTCGGCTTCGGCTGGAAGAAGTAACGCATGGCGAGGAAGAACGCCGATACGAATTCCGACAGCAGAAGCGAGCGCGCGGTGGCGTTGATGTTGATACCCATGGCGGACCTCACTTCGGCGCGATGCCGGCAAACTGCAGCACGCCGGCCACCACGATCACCATCGCCAGCGACAGCGGCAGGAACACCTTCCAGCCGAGACGCATCAGTTGATCGTAGCGGTAGCGCGGCACGATCGCCTTCGCCATCGCGAACAGGAAGAACATGAAGAACAGCTTGAGCGAGAACCAGATGATCCCCGGCACCCAGTTGAAAGGCGGTAGATCGACCGGCGGCAGCCAGCCTCCCAGGAACAGGATCGTCGCCATCGCACACATCGTGACGATCGCGACATACTCGCCGAGCATGAACAGCAGATACGGCGTCGAGCCGTACTCGACCATGAAGCCGGCGACCAGCTCGGACTCGGCCTCGACGAGGTCGAACGGCGGACGGTTGGTTTCCGCCAGCGCCGAGACGTAGAACACGACGAACATCGGGAACAGCGGCCACACATACCAGTTCAGGATGGTGAGCTGCGGCAGGCCGATCAGGCTTGCAAGGCCGCGTGCATGCTGCGCCTCGACGACGGCCGAGAGGTTCAGCGTGCCGGCGCAGAGCAGGACGGTGATGATGACGAAGCCGATCGAGACTTCATAGGACACCATCTGCGCGGCCGAGCGCAGCGCCGCCAGGAACGGGTACTTCGAGTTAGACGACCAGCCGGCCATGATGATGCCGTAGATCGACAGCGACGAAATCGCGAAGATGAAAAGGATGCCGACATTGATGTCGGAGATCACCCAGCCGAGATTGGTCGGGATCACCGCCCAGGCCGCGAGCGCGAGCACGCAGGAGACCAGGGGAGCCAGCAGGAAGACACCCTTGTTGGCGCCGGCCGGAATGATCGGCTCCTTCAGCACGAACTTCAACAGGTCGGCGAAGGACTGGAACAGACCCCAGGGGCCGACTACGTTCGGACCGCGGCGGATCTGCACCGCAGCCCAGATCTTGCGGTCGGCGAGCAGGATATAGGCGATCGCGACCAGCAGGACGACGAGCACTAAAACGCTCTCCGCGACCATGATGATCAGCGGCCAGAGGAATCCGGTCCAGAATGCGCTTTCGAAGAATTCCATCAGATCACGCTTACTCCGCTGCGGTCAGCATCTGCCCGGAGGCAAGCCGCGAGCATTCCGCCATCACGGCGGACGCACGCGCGATTGGGTTGGTGAGGTAAAAGTCCTCGATCAGGGGCTTGAACGGCGCCTTCTCCGGCGTGCCGCCCTTGCCTGTGAGGGCCTTGACCTGGTCGGCTGTGCCCGCCTCGATCTGATCCAGGCGGATCAGATGCGGCACCGCCTTGAAGACCGCCTGGCGCAGGGCCGCCAGCGAGTCATAACCGAGCTTCTTGCCGAGCGCTTCCGACAGCGCACGGATGATCGCCCAGTCCTCGCGGGCCTCACCCGGCGGGAACGCAGCGCGGCCCGTCATCTGCACACGCCCTTCGGTGTTGACGTAGATGGCCGACTTCTCGGTATAGGCCGCGGCCGGCAGGATAACGTCGGCGCGGTGCGCGCCGCGGTCGCCATGGGTGCCGATATAGACGACGAAGGTGCCGTCCGGCGCCTTGATCTCGTCGGCCCCGAGCAGGAACAACAGGTCCAGCGTGCCGAACGTCGACATCTGCGCGGCGTTCAGGCCGCCGCCACCCGCCGCAAAGCCGATATCCAGCGCACCGACGCGCGAGGCCGTCTCGTGAAGGACGCCAAAGCCGTTCCAGCCGTCCTTCAGCGCGCCGATATCGAGCGCCAGCTTGGCCGCCTGCGCGAGGATCGCCGCGCCGTCGTGGCGCGAAGTCGCGCCGGCGCCGACCAGGATGACCGGATGCTTGGCGTTCTTCAGGACGTCGGCGAAGGAGTGCTTGCCGGCGGCGAGATCGGCGAGCGTCTCCGTACCCGCTCCGAGATGATCGTAGTCGTAGGTCAGGTCGGCCTTGGTGCCGATCAGGCCGATCTTGAAGCCCCCGGCGCGCCAGCGCTTGCGAATGCGGGCGTTGAACACAGCCGCTTCCTTGCGCGGATTGGCGCCAATGATCAGCAACGCGTCAGCCTGCTCGATCCCGACGAGCGTCGGATTGAAGATATAGGAGCCGCGACCGAGTGCGGGATCGAAGGCGTCGCCGCCCTGCACCGCCAGATTGCCTGAGCCGAACTTGGCCAGCAGATCCTTCAGCGCGAACATCTCCTCGACACCAGCGAGATCACCTGCGATCGCGCCGATCCGCTTGCCGTCGGTACGGCCTGCCTTGGCGGCGATCGCAGCGAAGGCTTCGGTCCACGAAGCCGGGCGCAGCTTGTCGGCCTCGCGGATATAGGGCCGGTCGAGCCGCTGGGTGCGCAGGCCATCGACGACGTGACGCGTCTTGTCGGAAATCCATTCCTCGTTCACGGCCTCATTGACGCGCGGCAGCACGCGCATGACCTCGCGGCCACGCGTGTCGACGCGGATCGCCGAGCCGACGCCGTCCATGACGTCGACCGACTGGGTCTTGCCGAGCTCCCAGGGGCGCGCGGCGAAAGCGTACGGCTTCGAGGTCAGCGCGCCGACCGGGCAGATGTCGACGAGATTGCCCTGAAGCTCGGACGTCAGTGCGTGCTCGAGATAGGTCGTGATCTCCATGTCCTCGCCGCGACCCGTGGCACCCATCTCGGGGGCCCCCGCGACTTCCGCAGAGAAACGGACGCAGCGGGTGCATTGGATGCAGCGGTTCATCGACGTCTTGACCAGCGCGCCGAGATACTTGTCCTCGACGGCGCGCTTGTTCTCGGCGAAGCGGCTGGTGTCAACGCCATAGCCCATCGCCTGGTCCTGAAGGTCGCACTCGCCACCCTGGTCGCAGATCGGGCAGTCCAGCGGATGGTTGATGAGAAGGAATTCCATCACGCCTTCGCGCGCCTTCTTCACCATCGGCGAACGCGTCGAGATCTCCGGCGGCTCGCCCTTCGGGCCCGGACGGCAGTCACGGACGCCCCAGGCGCAGCTTGCGACCGGCTTCGGGCCACCCTTCACCTCAACGAGGCACATCCGGCAATTGCCGGCGATCGACAGCCGCTCGTGATAGCAGAAGCGCGGAATTTCGGCGCCGGCGGCCTCGCACGCCTGGAGCAGCGTGTACTCCGGCGGGACATCGATCTCTTTGCCGTCGATGATGAGCTTTGTCATTCTTCCTACTCCGCCGCGACCATGTTCACGGGATCGCGGACGCCGGCATCGTCGATGTCGGCCTTGTGCGAATACTGGTCGATGCGCGCTTCGATCTCATGACGGAAATGCGCGATCAGGCCCTGGATCGGCCAGGCGGCTGCGTCGCCGAGCGCGCAGATGGTGTGGCCCTCGACCTGCTTGGTGACTTCCAGCAGCATGTCGATCTCGCGCTTGTGGGCGCGGCCCTCGGCCATGCGGGTCAAGACGCGCCACATCCAGCCCGTGCCCTCGCGACACGGCGTGCACTGGCCGCAGCTCTCATGCTTGTAGAAATAGGAGATGCGGGCGATCGCGCGGATCAGGTCGGTCGACTTGTCCATCACGATCACGGCCGCGGTGCCGAGGCCCGAGCGCAGCTTGCTCAGGCTGTCGAAATCCATCGGCGTGTCGATGATCTGCTCGGCCGGCACCATGCGCACCGAGGAGCCGCCGGGGATCACGGCCTTGAGGTTATCCCAGCCGCCGCGGATGCCGCCGCAATGCTTGTCGATCAGCTCACGGAACGGAATGCCCATGGCCTCTTCGACGTTGCAGGGCCGCTCGACATGGCCGGAGATGCAGAAGAGTTTCGTGCCGACGTTGTTGGGACGGCCGATTCCGGCGAACCAGGCTGCGCCACGCCGCAGGATATCAGGCGCAACCGCGATCGACTCGACGTTGTTGACGGTGGTCGGACAGCCGAACAGGCCGACATTCGCCGGGAACGGCGGCTTCAGGCGCGGCTGGCCCTTCTTGCCCTCGAGACTCTCCAGCAGCGCAGTCTCCTCGCCGCAGATATAGGCGCCGGCGCCGTGCGCGACGTAGATGTCGAACGGCCAGCCATTGACGTTGTCCTTGCCGACCAGCTTGGCCTCGTAGGCCTGGTCGATCGCGGCCTGGAGGTGTTCGCGCTCGCGGATGAACTCGCCGCGGACATAGATGTAGCAGGCATGCGCATTCATCGCGCAGCTCGCGATCAGGCAGCCCTCGATCAGGAGATGCGGATCATGACGCATGATCTCGCGGTCCTTGCAGGTGCCGGGCTCGGACTCGTCGGCATTGACGACGAGATAGCTCGGACGGCCGTCGGTCGATTCCTTCGGCATGAAGGACCATTTCAGGCCGGTCGGGAAGCCGGCGCCGCCGCGGCCGCGCAGCCCCGAAGCCTTCATCTCGTTGATGATCCAGTCGCGGCCCTTGTCGATGATGGCCTTGGTGCCATCCCAGGCGCCGCGGCGCCGCGCCCCCTCGAGCCCCCAGTCATGGAGGCCGTAGAGGTTCTTGAAGATGCGGTCCTTGTCCTCGAGCATATCAGTGCTTTCCGATCAACGATTGGACTGCTTGTAGGCAAGTCCGGCGGCGCAGACGGCAAAGGTCAGCGCCCAGAGCAGGCTGGTCTCCTGCGACGCATTCGTCATGAAGCGCTGCAGCAGGAACATGAAGGCCGCCGCGACCGCGGCGTGCATGGCAACGAAGCCCCATTTCTTCACGGCCTCGCTCCCTCCAGTTGCGGGGAGATCACGCATCAGGTGGTCTCCTTCAGCGTGGTTGGTCCGGTGATCGGGGCCGAGAACTGTCGCCCGTTCTGCGGGCCCGGCTTGGGCGGACTGCCCGAGGCAAAGCCGTCGAGCACCTTGCCGAAGCTTTCCTTGGTCAGGTCCTCGTAGGTGTCCTTGCCGATCAGGACCATCGGTGCGTTCACGCAGGCTCCGAGGCACTCGACCTCTTCCCAGCTGAAATTGCCATCCTTGGAGAGGTGGAAGGGCTCGTGGTGGATGCGGCTCTCGCAAACGTGGATCAAGTCTTCTGCGCCACGCAGCCGGCACGGCGTGGTGCCGCAGACCTGAACGTGGGCCTTCTTGCCGACGGGCGCGAGCTGGAACATCGTGTAGAAGGTCGCGACTTCCAACACGCGGATGTAGGGCATGTCGAGCATGTCGGCGATCACGCGGATCGCGGCTTCCGACACCCAGCCATCGTTCTGCTCCTGCGCGCGCCACAGGATCGCGATCACGGCCGACGCCTGACGCCCGGCCGGGTATTTGGCGATCTGCTGCTTCGCAAACGCGAGGTTCTCGTCCGTGAACGCAAAGCTCGCGGGCTGGACTTCCTTGGGCGCTAGGCGGCGAACGGACATCTCTTCAATCTCTCACTGGATACGGCGCGCGGCCTTCGCATTCAGGGCATCGATCCTGTCCTGCCAGAATGCGCTTGCGGTGCCGAAAACGTTGTAGCCGACATGGGTGGAGACCTTGATGCGATCGAGGATCGAAAGCTCGGTCACTGTCTCCATGCGATGGGTGCTGGGATCGTAGACGATCAGCTTCAGCGGGGTATGTTCAAGGATGTAGCGCGACACAGCGTGGCTGCGATCGCTGCCGTGCTCCTCGCACATGATCACGCTGTCGCCTTCAAGAAGTCGCTTGCCGCCCTTGATGGCCTCGATCTCGACGCCTTCGACATCGAGCTTGATCAGATATTTGCCGCTCGCTTCGACCTTGCCGTCGTCGAGCAGATTGTCGAGCGCGATCACCGGTACTTCCTCACCGCCTGCCGAGGGGGCGCCGGCGATGCTGAACGCCTCGTGCTTGGTGCCGGAGAGCCGCGCGGTGCCGCGCTGGGCACCGATCGCGCATTTCATGGTCTCGAAACGATCGCCGTTGACGCGCGCGTTGTTCGCGAGCTTCGGGTAGTTCTGCCCCGACGGCTCGATCGCGATCGCCTTGTGCGCGCCGAACGGCTTGCTCGATACCAACACCGACCAGTAGCCATAGTTCGCGCCGCAATCGAGCAGCGTGTAATCGACGTCGACGGAGTCCGCGAACAAGAGCTCCAGCTCGTCCTCGTAATTGTAGGAGCGGTTGAGCAGCTTGCTCCAGTAGCCGTCGCCGTAAGGGAATTCGAACACCGCGTCCGCGTTGAGCTTGATCGCGATGTTGCGCGCGGGCAGCGTTTTGCGCAGCAGATTGGCGCAGGCGATGTAGCCCATGTGCGAAAAGTGCGAGGAGATCTTCGATCCCGTCACCAGCGCCAAGGCAGCCGTCCGCTCCCACAGGTTAGCCCCTTCAAGGGCCCCCGAGGCGCGGTCAAACTGGATTGGCGCCTGCGCCATCACCGATCGACCTCTCCGAACACGATGTCGAGCGAGCCGAGGATGGCCGAGACGTCGGCGAGCAGATGGCCCCTGCAGATGTGGTCCATGGCCTGCAGATGGGCAAAGCCCGGCGCGCGGATCTTGCACTTGTAGGGCTTGTTGGAGCCGTCGGAGACCAGATAGACGCCGAACTCGCCCTTCGGCGCCTCGACCGAGGCATAGACCTCGCCGGCCGGCACGTGGACGCCTTCGGTGTAGAGCTTGAAGTGATGGATGAGCGCTTCCATCGAACGCTTCATCTCGCCGCGCCGTGGCGGGAAGACCTTGTTGTCCTCGACCGCGACCGGCCCCTGCCCGTCCGGCGCCTTCAGCTTCTCGATGCACTGCTTCATGATGCGCACCGACTGGCGCATCTCTTCCATCCGGATCAGGTAGCGGTCGTAGCAGTCGCCGTTCTTGCCGATCGGAATGTCGAATTCCATCTCGGCGTAGCACTCATAGGGCTGCGACTTGCGCAGATCCCAGGCCGCGCCGGAGCCGCGCACCATCACGCCCGAGAAACCCCACTCCCAGGCCTCCTTCAGCGGCACCACGCCGATGTCGACGTTACGCTGCTTGAAGATGCGGTTGGCGGTGAGCAGGCGGTCGAGGTCTTCGACGACTTTCAGGAACGGATCGCACCACGCCTCGATGTCATTGATCAACTTGGGCGGCAGGTCCTGGTGCACGCCGCCGACGCGGAAGAAGGCTGCGTGCATACGGCTGCCCGAGGCGCGCTCGTAGAACACCATCAGCTTCTCGCGCTCTTCGAAGCCCCACAGCGGCGGGGTCAGCGCGCCGACGTCCATCGCCTGCGTGGTGACGTTGAGAAGATGCGAGAGGATGCGGCCGATCTCGCAATAGAGCACGCGGATCAACTGGCCGCGCCGCGGCACCTCGATGCCGAGCAGCTTTTCAGCCGCCAGGCAGAAAGCGTGCTCCTGGTTCATCGGCGCGACGTAGTCGAGGCGATCGAAATAAGGAATCGCCTGCAGGTAGGTCTTCTGCTCGATCAGCTTTTCCGTGCCGCGGTGCAAGAGCCCGATATGCGGATCGACGCGCGCAACGACTTCGCCGTCAAGCTCCAGCACCAGGCGCAACACGCCGTGCGCCGCAGGATGCTGCGGACCGAAATTGATCGTAAAGTTGCGAAGCTGTTCGGGTTGTTCGTTCATGATCAGACCTTCGGCCCCGCCTTCTCATCGCCGGGCAGCGGATAGTCGGCCCCTTCCCACGGCGAGAGGAAATCAAACTTGCGGAATTCCTGGTTGAGCCGGACCGGCTCATACACGACCCGCTTCTCCTGGTCGTCGTAGCGGACCTCGACGAAGCCGGTGAGCGGAAAGTCCTTGCGCAGCGGATGCCCCTCGAAACCGTAGTCGGTGAGGATGCGGCGCATGTCGGGATGGCCGACGAAGATCACGCCATAAAGGTCATAGGTCTCGCGCTCGAACCAGTCGGCGCCGGGAAACACCTCGATCAACGACGGCACCTGGGTGGTTTCGTCGGCCTGAGCCTTGAGCCGGATCCGCGTGTTCAGCGTCGGCGACATCAGGTGATAGACGACGTCGAAACGCTTCTCGCGCGACGGATAATCCACCGCCGTCACGTCGGTGAAATTGACGAAGCGGCAATTCGGATCGTCGCGGAGGTACTTGACCACCTCGACGATCTTGGCAGCCTCAACATCCACCGTGAGCTGGTTGAAGGCCACCGAATGACCGGTGGCGGCGCCCGGAAGCGCGCTAACGATCGTTTGCCCAAGGGCGTCGAGCTTGCCGTCGTCCATGACGTAAAACCTTAGCGTTCGATGGTGCCGGTGCGCCGGATCTTCTTTTGCAGCAGCAGCACGCCGTAGAGCAGTGCTTCCGCCGTGGGCGGGCAGCCCGGCACGTAGATGTCGATCGGCACGATGCGGTCGCAGCCGCGCACGACCGAGTAGGAATAGTGATAATAGCCGCCGCCATTGGCGCAGGAGCCCATCGAGATGACGTAACGCGGCTCAGGCATCTGGTCGTAGACCTTGCGCAGCGCCGGGGCCATCTTGTTGGTCAGGGTGCCTGCGACGATCATCACGTCGGACTGGCGCGGCGAGGCACGCGGCGCGAAGCCGAAGCGCTCGACGTCGTAGCGCGGCATCGAGACCTGCATCATCTCGACCGCGCAGCAGGCGAGACCGAAGGTCATCCACATCAACGAGCCGGTGCGTGCCCAGGTGATGAGGTCGTCAGTGGCAGCCACGAAGAAGCCCTTGTCGGACAGCTCGTGATTGACCTCGAGGAAGAACGGATCGTTGGCCCCGACCGGCTTTCCGGTCGAGGGATCCAGGATGCCCTTCGGGGCCGGCGCGAGAACCGTACCCGTGGACGATGCGGCAGGGTTCAATCCCATTCCAGTGCCCCTTTCTTCCATTCATAGGCAAACCCCACCGTCAGCACGGCGAGGAACACCACCATGGACCAGAAGCCGGTAGCTCCAAGCTTTCCGAACGCCACCGCCCAGGGGAACAAGAACGCCACCTCGAGGTCGAAGATGATGAAGAGGATGGCGACCAGGTAGAAGCGGACATCGAACTTCATCCGGGCGTCGTCGAAGGCGTTGAAACCGCACTCATACGCCGACAGCTTTTCCGGATCCGGCTGCTGGAAGGCCACGATGAAGGGGGCGATCAGCAGCACGAGGCCAATCAGGCCCGCTACCCCTATAAAGACCACAAGTGGAAGATAGTTCTGCAGAATGCCGCTCATTGGCGAGCCCTTTTTCCCGCAAGCCTCGGGTGGCTCGCGGATTCGTCCCGATTTGGAATTATTCTGAGCCTTAGCGCAGTGCACCAAAGGGTGCAAGACGCGCTGTTTTTAGGCCCTTTGCCGCCCCCAGAACAGTGGAAATCCCGGAATCGCCCCGCGGCTGGTATGGAGCAGAACGGCCGCTCCAGCAAGGGCATCCCTGCCGGTCTTTCCGCCCGTTGCCGGATGCTCCACGCGGAGCATGCCGGCGCGTCTCAAGGCTTAGGACGCTTTTGCTTTCCTGCTGCGACGCAGCCAGGCCCAGGGAATGACGAGCACGGGAAGGCCAACCGTCACCCAGGCGACATATTTGCCGATCTCACCCCACAGCAGCGCCGCGAGCAGGCCGATCGAGGTCGCAGCGGCGATCAAAATCGGCGCGCCGAAGACCTGTATCCACGTGCGCGAGCGAGGGAGCGAGGCACACATCATGACGGAACCGGGGCTCGTTTGGCGAATGCATCGGACCGGGCAGGCCTCCGCTTCCGCCGCCGTGCCAGCCAAAGGTAGAGACCGCTGCCGATCACGATCATCGTGAGCACGTCGAGCGCAGCCCAGATCACCTTTAGCGGCATACCGCCATAGTTGCCGAAATGCAGCGGTTGCGAAATCAGGAGCGCCTGCAGGTAGACCGGCAGCGCCCAGCTGTCGGCGACCTCCCCGGTCTCCCCGTCCAGCAGCACAGGCTTCAGCAGGCGCGCCGTGAGGGCGGTATCGCCGCGCATGAACGCCGCGAAATGGTGCGATGATGTAAACGGGGTGCCCGGGAAGGCAATGAAAGCGATGTCCATGCCGGGCGCTGCCGCCCTGGCGCGGGCGACGACGCCGTCCAGCGAGGCCAGATGCACCGGCGGCGGCTTTCCGGCATAGGGCGCGACCATGCTGGCGAGCTCGGTCGCCTTCCACTGGTCGAGCATCAGCTCGGCCCAGGTGTTGATCACGCCGGTCAGCCCGACGACCAGAGCCCAGACCACCGTGACCACGCCGATCAGATTGTGCCAGTCGAGCCAGACCACGCGGCGCGCGGCGGGGTAGCGGATGGTCGCAAAGCGCAGGCGGCGAGTGAATGGCCAGTAGAGCACCACGCCGGAGATGACGGCGACCGCGAACACCAGTCCCATCGCACCGAGAAACAGTTTTCCGGCCTGGCCGGCGAACATGTCGGTGTGCAGCTTGAGCACGATCAGCATCGGACCGACGCCGACAGGTCCGAGCAGTCTGGCCGAGACCGCATCAAAGGCGCGCACGGTGGCATTGTCCGGCGGCCCATCCGGCGCATTGTTGGTGAATGCGAACACGATCCCGGGCTCGTCCTTGTCCCAGGAGACATATTGCAGCACCCGGCCGGGATCGGCGGCGAGCGCGGCGTCGGCGACCGCTTGGGACGTCGCAGGCGCCGCGCCCGCATGAGCTTCGGGCTGGGGGGCATAGCCCAGAAGCTCGTCGATCTCATGATGGAAGATCAACGGCAGGCCGGTCAGGCAGAGCAGAAGCAGGAACGCGGTCGAGATCAGGCTGGTCCAGGTGTGGACCCCAGACCAGAGCCTGACGGTGCGCGCCTTCACAACGCGTGTCCCTCGCCTGCCCTCACCATTTGTAGGACACGCTGGCGGTGACGCGCCGGCGATCGCCATAGAAGCAGGCGGTGGCCGCCGCGCAGCTCGCGACGTAGGTCTTGTCGGTCACGTTGATCACGTTCAACGCGGTGCGCCAGTTCTGCCATTCGTAGTGAAGCGCGAGATCGCCGAGCACGACGGCCGGAACCTCGAGCGTATTGGCGGTATCGGCCCAGGACGAGCCGACGTAACGCACGCCCCCGCCGAAGCCGAAGCCCGCCAGCGGTCCCTCCTTGAATGTGTAATCGGCCCAGCCCGAGGCCAGGAGCTCAGGCGTGTTGGTCGGCGTCTTGCCGATCAGCGACGAGTTCAGGTCCTTGCTGGTGAAGAGATGATAGCTCGTGAAGGCGCCGATCAGCTTCAGCTCCTTCGTGACATTGGCAACCGCCTCGAGCTCGATGCCGCGCGAGGTGACCTCGCCGGTCTGGTTCTGCAACAGCACGTTCGACGGATCGGTGGTCAGCGCATTCTGGCGCTTCAGATCGAAGGCCGAGACGGTGAAGTAGCCATCGAACCATTTTGGCTGCACCTTCAGACCGACCTCAACCTGCTTGCCAGTTTCCGGCAGGAGCAACTGATTGCTGGCGTTCAGGCCAATGACCGGGTTGTAGCTCGTCGCATAGGAGACGTAGGGCGCAAGACCGTTGTCGAAATTGTAGATCAGGCCCGCGCGCCCGCTGAACCTGCTGTCATCGCGACTGGCGACGGTGGCACCGGTGTCGCGAGCGGCCTGGGTGGTCTCGACCCAATCGTTGCGGCCGCTCACCACCAGCGTGAAGTTGCCGAGCTTGACCTGGTCCTGAAGATAGGTGCCGGCCTGCTTCTGGGTGATCAGGTAGTTGCGGAACGGTCCGGTCGTGAATGGCACGTTGAGGCCGTAGACTGGGTTGAAGATGTTGAGCGACGGCGTGGTGCCGAACTGGAACTGCTGATAGTCGTCGATCTGGTAGCCCCGCAGATCGACGCCGAACAGCATCGTGTGCTTCAACAGGCCGGTGTCGAAACGATACTCCAGCTGATTGTCGAGATTGGCCTGGTTGGCCGTGTCCTTCGCATACCAATTGTAGCGCGCGATGTCGCCCGTCGTGGCATTGGAATAGCCGTTGGCGACGAGGCCGCGATACGTCACGTCGACATGTGCGAAACGCGCATTCTGACGGAACGTCAGGCTGTCGGTGAGATTGCGCTCGAACTGATAGCCGAGCATCTCCTGCTCGCGCGTGAACTTGTCGACGCTGGGATCGCCGAGGAACGTGCTCGTCGGGATGCGGCCGAATGGTGCATTGGTCACCGTGCCCTGATAGGGCAGGAAGTTGATGCCGCGGGTATCCTGCCTGGATGCCGACGCCAGGACGGTGAACGTCGTGTCGGCATCCGGTTTCCAGGTGACCGACGGCGCGATGAAGTAATTGTTGTCAGGCGTGAAGTCGACCTGCGTGCCGCCGTTCTGGACCTGGCCGACGACGCGGTAGAACAGCTTGCCGTCCTGCGGCTGCGTCGCGACGGGACCGCCGACATCGAAGCCGACATAGGCGTTGCCGAAATTGTTGATGCCGGTCTCGATGTAGCGGATCGGCTCGGCGGGCGGCATCTTGCTGATGACGTTGACGATGCCGCTCGGGCTCGAGCCGCCATAGAGCACCGCGGACGGGCCGCGCAGCACCTCGACGCGCTCCATGTTCGGCGTTTGCAGCTTCCAGCTTGCATAGGACGTGTAGAAGAGTTGCATCCCATCGAGGAACAGGCCGACGTCGTCCGATTTAAAGCCCCGGATCAGCCACCAATCGTTGCGGGTATCGGCACCAAAGGTGCCGGCGCGCACGCCCGCCGAATAGCGCAGCACCTCGTCCAGCTTGTTCGGCTTCTGGTCGCGGATCTGCTCGGCGCCGATGACCGATACCGATTGCGGCGTCTCCATGATCGGCGTGTTGGTCTTGGTGCCGGACGAACTGCGGCCAGCGACATAGCCGTGGACCGGGCCGCGCGGCGTCTCGACGAATCCGACATTACGCTCAGGCTGCGGCTTTCCCTCGCTCGTGCTCTGCGCTGCGCGCGGCGTTCGACGCGGCGCCGCGGCCGCCGCGCGGCGGCGAGGCTCAGGCGAAGCCACGGTGACCGGCGGCAAAGCCTGCGCGCCGCTCTGCGACGAGGCTCCCGAGGATTGAGCGACCGAAACTTGCGGCAACAGCACCAAGGCGGACGCGGTCGCAAGTCCCGCCGACCGCAGCATTCCAAGACAGTTCAACGCACCACCCCAACCTGCAACGCTTATTGTTCCATGTCGTCAGTGCGAATGACGACATGCGTTGCGGCGACGCTTAAGCGAGCGCGTGCGGAAGACCTAATTGAATGCCTCTTAGAACAGCTCTTAGACGACTTCCAAGCACGCCCGCGACGCGCCGAGGCCGGCTTCGGCGCTAGTGCCCCCGAGCGGCGGGTTGAAACGGCCCTCCTGGCGAAACCAAGCCGCCCGGCAGATGAAACCATTTTGCCGACGTCGCGAAACCATCCGGAAACAGATCGTCCTTAGAAGACGAGCCAACAGACGGGCGGGAAAGCCCGTCGGGAGGCTCAGATGAACCACTCCATTCACTCTGCTGATCGTGCGACGCACCTGAAGATCGTGGTGGTGGCGCTGGTGGCCGGCATCGCCGTGGCTGCCTTCGGAATCGCGGCGCGAACCAGTGTCGATCTCAGCCAGACTGCTCAGACCACCCACGTCATCAAGGCCGGCAAGCCCGTGGCCGTGACCAGCTCAGGCACCTCGGCAATCCGCTAAGGCCGAAACGGACCATTTCGGACACACGCCAAGGCCGCCTCCGGGCGGCTTTTCGTTTGCGGTGATTTGAGAGAATTTTGAGCTAAGCCATTGATTCAATGGCGCGAGAGACGGGGCTCGAACCCGCGACCTCCGGCGTGACAGGCCGGCGCTCTAACCAACTGAGCTACTCCCGCGTGCTGGGCAAAGCCATGCGGAACGAGGGGGGACTTAAAGGTGCGATCTGGTGAAGTCAAGGACGTTGCGCCACTCCCGTAAACATCGGGTGTTTCTGCGAGACTTCGCCGAAATCCAGCCAGATCACTGGCCCCTCAGGTCCCGAATCGTCTGCCGCCCGGAGGCGGCACATTCCGGCGCCGGAAGCCGCTGTCGGTCCGTTCAGGGAACTGGCTGAAGCCTGCTCCCGCTTACGCTTCGTTAAGCCTGATCACGCCTCCTTGTGCGGCGATGCGGTCCCCCGGAATGACGCTTTTTCTGGTATACCGCCCCCTCACCCCGACCCGGCGGTTACGAGAAGAAATGTCCCTCACCTTTACCCATACCGTGACTGAGCGCTTCCTGCGCTACGTCACCATCGACACCCAGTCCGATCCCGAATCTCCCACCTCGCCCTCGACCGAGAAGCAAAAGGATCTCGGGCGCGTGCTCGTCACAGAGCTCAAGGCCATGGGCGTGGAAGATGCTCATCTGGACGACTACGGCTATGTCTACGCGACGATCCCGTCCAACACCGACAAGAAGGTGCCGGTGATCTGTTTCTGCTCGCACATGGACACCTCGCCCGACTGCTCGGGCAAGGACGTCAAGCCACAGCTCGTGAAGAATTATCGCGGCGGTGACATCACGCTGTCGGCCGATCCCACCCAGGTGATCCGCTTCGCCGAGCATCCGGCGCTCAAGAACCAGATCGGCAATGACATCGTCACCACCGACGGCACGACGCTGCTCGGCGCCGACAACAAGGCCGGCGTTGCCGAGATCATGGATGCCGCGCATTTCTTCATCAACAATCCCGACGTGAAGCACGGAACCATCAAGATCCTGTTCACGCCCGATGAAGAGATCGGCCGCGGCGTCGACAATGTCGACCTGAAGAAGCTTGGCGCCGATTTCGGCTACACCATGGATGGCGAGAGCGCCGGCAGCGTCGAGGACGAGACGTTCTCGGCCGACGGCGCCACCATCACCATCACCGGCGTCTCTGCCCATCCCGGTTACGCCAAGGGCAAGATGGAGCACGCGATCAAGATCGCAGCGGCCATCGTCGAACGCCTGCCCAAGGAAGGCTGCTCGCCCGAGACCACTTCGGGCAAGCAGGGCTTTCTGCATCCGATCGGCATCTCGGGCGCGCTGGAGCAGGCGACGCTGTCCTTCATCGTGCGCGACTTCACCGAGGAAGGCCTGAAGGAGAAGGAGACGTTGCTCGAGGGCATCGTCAAGGACGTGATGAAGGACTATCCGCGGTCGACCTACAGGTTCGAGGTGCGCGAGCAGTATCGCAACATGAAGCAGGTGATCGACCGTCACCCGCACATCCTCGAATACGCCATCGAAGCGATCCGCCGCGCCGGGCTGCGTCCGATGCGCACCGCGATCCGCGGCGGCACCGACGGCTCGCGTCTCTCCTTCATGGGCCTGCCCTGCCCCAACATCTTCGCCGGCGAGCACGCGTTTCACTCACGCCTGGAATGGGTCAGCCGGCAGGACATGGAAAAGGCCGTCCAGACCATCGTGCATCTGGCGATGATCTGGGAAGAGCGGGCCTAGGGTCGCCCCGCGCCAATGCCTGCGCCCCGGCTACACCAAAGCCTGGGCGATCCCGGCCAGCGCGCTGAACGCGACGACTGCAAGCGGCGGCGCGCGCCAGGCCGTCAGAAGCACGAAGCCGACCAGAGCTATCCCGAAATCGCCGGGCGCCTTCACGGACGACGTCCAGACCGGATTGTACAGCGCCGCTCCGAGCAATCCGACCACGGCGGCATTGACGCCGCGCATCACGGCCTGAGCGCCGGCTCGCCTGCGGAAACCATCCCAGAACGGCAAGGCCCCGACGAGCACCAGGACGCCGGGAAGGAAGATGCCGACGAGACCGAGCACCGCACCGGCCATGCCGTTCGGCGTCGTCTTGACGACGCTCCCGAGATAGGCGGCGAAGGTGAAGAGCGGACCCGGCACCGCCTGCGCCGCACCGTAGCCAGCGAGAAATGCATCGTCACCGATCCAGCCGGGTGTCACGAACGCCTCGCGCAGCAGCGGCAACACCACATGCCCGCCGCCGAACACCAGCGCGCCGGAGCGGTAGAAGGCCTCGAACAGGGCAACACCAGAGGATGACGTCAGACCGCGCAGCAGCGGCAGCCCGGTCAGCAGGGCGAAAAAGACCATGAGGGCGAGGATTCCGGCGGTTCGCGACACCGGCATTTCGACATGCCCCGACGGAGTTGCGGGAACATCTCGGCAAAGCCACAGGCCGGCGAGGCCGCCAAGCGCGATCGCGCCGATCTGCGCGATCGAGGCGCTGCTGAACAGGATGATCAAGGTTGCAGCAACGGCAATCGAAGCACGCTGGCGGTCCGGACACAGCGTGCGCGCCATCCCCCATATCGCCTGCGCCACGATCGCCACCGCGACCAGCCTGAGACCGTGCAGCAATCCCGCGCCGGCCGGGCCGCCCAGCGCGGATGCGCCATAGGCGAACAGCACCAGCACGATCGCCGACGGCAACGTGAATCCGGTCCAGGCAGCAAGCCCGCCGAGATAACCGGCGCGCATCAGCCCGATGGAAAATCCGACCTGACTGCTGGCCGGCCCCGGCAAGAACTGACAGAGCCCCACGAGATCGGCATAGGCGTGTTCATCGATCCATTTGCGTCGAACGACGAACGCGTCTCGGAAATAACCGATATGGGCGATCGGGCCGCCGAAGCTCGTGAGACCAAGCCGGAGAAACACGAGAAGGACTTCCAGTGCGGTCCCTCTGCCGGCCAATGAGGCTCCAGTTCGCTCCTGCGGTGACGCCGCCTCGGCCATACTTCCCTCTACGCGCTGCTGCAAAGGCCCGGGGGCTCCAATCACTTATCTGTTTTCGATAAACAAGTGGGACGAACAAGCTAATCCTTCATGGCTTCGCCAGTGAATTCAAGAAGCCGTGCCTTCGCCAGAGCGAGCCCCTTCTTGCCCAGCGGCGTCGCCCGGTAAAATTTGCGCGCCGTGCGGCCCGCTCCCTGCTTGCGCGATCTGGAAAGCCGGACAGATGGTCGACCTGGTCGACACGCTGCTGAGGCAGCATCAAGCCGGCCGGAACGTCACCGAGACGATCATCAAGCTGGCGCCTTCAGGCCGCAGCAATACCGACGATCGCAGGCAGCTCGTGACGGCGATGCAATCGTTCATCACGATGTACCGGCCGCATGCGGCGCGCGAGGACACCGATCTCTTTCCGAAGCTGAAGGACGTTGTTTCGTCGAACGAGTACGATGCAATGGCGGAAGAGTTCGAGAAAAAGGAGCACCAGCTGTTCGGGGAGGACGGGTTCGAGAAGATGGCAGCCCGCGTCGCAGGCCTCGAGCAGAAGATGGGCATCCACGATCTTGCCCAGTTCACCCCACGCTGACGGTCGCGCCGCAACGGGCTGCCTTTCGGCGCGCCCGTTGCAATCTTCATGGTCCGCCGCAAGCCGCCCGGCTACGGCATCGGCATCGCGCGGCGGCCGCGGTGGAAGCGGTTTGAGCTCGCCATCCAGTGCGGCAAGGGCTCACCGTCGCGGTGGCGTCCTCCGGCGACCGCCGCCGCCCAGGCGACAACGGCTCCGATCAGGGTCGCCGCGGCGATGCAGAACGCGACGATGATCGAGTTCCGCCGCGCGTGGTTGATCGCCGTCTGGGCCTCCGCGATCACGGCATCGACGCGCCGCTCGGAATCAGCGGGCGAGAGGCCCGTCAACGCGGCCGTCTGTTGCGCGAGATAGGTTCGGTCATCACTGCTGACGCCGCTATGGCTAGATGACGTCATGAGGATGCGACCGGCTTCGGCGCGGGCCTCCCTCATATCGGTGTTCGGCGGCCGCCGTGGCGCGCGGAACAGCTTGTCGAGCTCGTAGCTCAACAGGGGTTCGGCGGCTGTCGCGTTGCTTGCCGAACTACGCACCGGCGAGCGCTCGATCGCCGACGCACCGAGGACCGTAAGCAGTGCCGCACCGATCAGCACCGCGACAGCCCATGACGTCAGTCCGTGCAACCCGTCCCACCGCTCGCCGTCATCCTCGATCGTTACGAGCGCAGGCGCAGGCCGCGCGATCCGCCCGGCGATGTAGCCGCCAAAACCGAAGCTGACGATCGCCTGAAGGATCAGATATAGTCCCGACAGTAGCGCCAGCGCCGATGACGCATCGCGCCATGTCGGCGAGGTCGAGCTGACGCCGAGCCCGATGGCGACGCCAAAGCCGACCAGGATGAACGACAGTGCACCGGCAGCGAACGCACCTGCCAGCACCGAACTCCACTGGACCGCCGAGCGCCTTTCAGCGGCCGGCATCCCACCTTCCAGGACTTCCTCCTGCACGAGAGCTTCGATAGTCATCGCGGCGTTCTCAGCGCAGGCCGAAGAACGACAGGATCGCCATGATCACGACGATCAAGCCGATGAGATAGATCAATCCGTCCATAAGCCCGTCCTCCTCAAATGCTCCGCGGCGCTAATGAAGAGGCCAACAGAATGTTCCTAAGTGGTACTGTCAGATGGGAACGAACCATCGAGATGCGGGTTATCTGCACAAGTCCAAGGGAAACATAGATTGTGAGCACAAAGGCCCCAGCCCGGTCTTCGCCGGGAGCTGGGGCCTTCCGTTTTGCACTGCATTCGCTGTCGTATGTTAACGACGCCGATCTAATGATCATCAAAGATGCGGGCCGGGGCGGAACCTCCAGGAGAGGGAGAGCCGCGTGGATCGCAGAACGGCGTGCCTGAACCAGGCGAACGCATTCCGGGAAAAGGCGCTCGCCGATCCCGAGCACCACGATCAATGGATCGATGAAGCCATCAAATGGCTGGAACGGGCGATGGAAGCGAGCTGCCACGTCGCGGTGACGGTCGCTGCCGACGATGGCTGCAACGTTCCGGAGCCAATGGCAGCGGCCGACGCACGATCCCATCACACCGGCCCGACGCGCAGCTTCTCATAAATTCCGCACGTGAGAACCAATCGCAACAGGCTGTCGTCACTGCGGCGTTTATTCCCGGGACGTAACAATGTTGCGGGTCGACACTGTTCCCGCGGGCGTGCTAGGCGGGACACGACCCGCAACGAGAGTGACATCGTGTCCGCGATCTGCCGGCCCTTCGGGATGCTTCGCCCGCGCCATCTGCGCGGGCTGCTAGCTGTGCTCGTCGCTACCATCTACCTGCTGTCGGGTCTGCTGCACGGCGTGCACGATCTCGATGTGACCAACTCCTCCGGCAAGGCGGAGATCGTCTCTGTGCTCGATGGGACCGTCGGCCATGCCGATCACAAGGCGTTCGCCGGTCATCATTGCCATGGCTGCTTCTCGGTAACGGTCGCGCAGCCGGCGCAGGCCGAGATGCTGGCCGCGCTCGTCGCCGCTCCCCAGCCACCTCGCCTGCCCGCCATTGCCGGCGTGGTGCCCGACACGGATTCCCCGCCTCCCAAACATATCGCCTGAACGGATTGGTCGGGGCGCTCGCGCGCCTCTCAGCTTCATCCTTCACGGGTCGTTTCCATGTTCTGCAGGCGAACTGCCGCGCGCTTTGCGTGCGCGTCGGCTTTCTTGATCAACGCGCTGCTCGCGCAGCCCGGACACGCGCAGACCTTGACCATGCGCACTGCGCTGACACGCGCGCTGGCCGCGAGCCCGCGGCTGACGGCCGCCGAGCGCGACGTCGGCATCGCCAACGGCCAGCGCATCCAGGCCGGCACGCTGCTCAATCCGGAGCTTTCCTACGAGCAGGACAATTCCTTCGGGTCCGGCATCTACCGCGGCACCAAATCGGCCGAGACCACGTTGCAGATCAGCCAGGCCTTCGAGCTGTTCGGCAAGCGCGAGGCACGGATCGCCGCGGGTAGCGCCGGCGTCGAAGTTGCCGCGATCCAGCGCAAGGCGATCAGGCTCGAGGTGCTGTCCGAGACCGCGATCGCCTTCCTCAGCGTGCTCGGCGCCCAGCGCCGCATCCAGATCCTCGACGAGCAGGTGGCCGCAATCGACCGCCTGACGCCCCTGCTGCGTCGCCGCGTCGAGGCCGGCGCCTCTTCGCCCGCCGAGACCGGCCGCGCCGAGGTCGCCTCCACGCTGGTGAAGGCCGACCGCGAGCGCTTCAAGGCGACGCTTGCAAGCACCCGGCGCGAGCTAGCCGTGTTGATGGGGGATCCGACGCCGAAATTCTCCGAGGTCTCCGGGCGGCTTGACCCGACCGGCCGTCCACCCGCATTCGAATCCGTCGTCGCCGCCATCGACGCCAATCCGCAACTGGTGCGCTGGACCGCCGTCTTTGCGCAGCGCAATGCCGAGCTGCTGCTGGCGCGCCTGAAACCGTATCCGGACGTGCGGATTGCTGCCGGCTGGCGCCATTTCAACGAGACCAATGACGACGCGGTGCGCCTCACCGTCTCGGTGCCGATTCCCGTGTTCGACCAGAACCAGGGCAACATCCTCTCGGCACAGGAAAGTCTCGCCAAGACGAAGGCCGAGCGCGAGGCCAACCGCAACGCGTTGATCGTGATTGCCGGCCGCGCCTATGACTCGCTGCAGGGATCGCTGCGTGAGCTCGCAATTTTGCGCGACAGCGCGATCCCGAAGGCGCAGGAAGCCGCCGAGGCGATCTCGCAGGGCTACGGCCAGGGCCGCTTCACGCTGCTCGAGGTGCTCGATGCGCAGGCGAGCGTGACGCAGGCGCGGCTGCGCGAGCAGGAAGCGCAGCAGAACTTTCATGCCGCGGTCGCGACCATCGAGGGCCTCGTCGGCAATCCCTTTACGCTCGCCCGGGAGAGCGCCAGATGAAGACATCCTCAACCATGCTCGTGGCTCTCATCACCGCTGCGCTCGGCGCCTATGGCTACGCCATGCTCGCACCCGCCAAGGTCGAAACGACGGAGCACGCGCACGAGAAGAAGCCGGCGAACGATCATGTCGAGCAGGACGAGCACGGCGCCGACCGCATCAGGATCTCCGACGTCAAGCTTGCCGCCGCCGGCGTAACGCTGGCGGAAGCGGCAAGCGCGACGCTGAGCGATACGCTCTCCTTCAACGGCGTGCTGCGCGCCAACCAGGAGGCCGTGGTGCAGGTGACGCCGCGCTTTCCCGGCATCGCCAAGTCGATCCGCAAGCGGATCGGCGACACCGTCGCCAAGGACGACCTCCTGGCGTCGATCGAAAGCAACCAGAGCCTGACGGTGTACGAACTCAAGGCGCCGATCGGCGGCACGGTCATCGACCGGCAGATCTCGCTCGGCGAATATGCCTCCGAGCAGAAGCCGGCCTTCGTCGTCGCCGATCTCTCGACGATCTGGGTCGACCTTTCGATCTATCGCCAGGACATCAAGCGCGTGCACCTCGGCGACGAAGTCCTGATCGATCCCGACGATGGCCGCGGCGAGATCAAGGGCACGATCTCCTACCTGGCCCCCGTCGGCGTCAGCGAGACCCAGACGGCGCTGGCGCGCGTGGTGCTGGGAAACGCCGACGGACGCTTGCGGCCCGGCCTGTTCGTCAGCGCGCGGCTGATCCTTGCCGCGCGCAACGTCACCGTGGCGGTCCGAACCAGCGCCATCCAGACGCTGGAAAACCGGACCATCGTCTTCGTTCGCGAGGACGGCGACAAGATCGAGGCCCGTCCGGTCGAGCTCGGCGAGTCCGATGCGCGCCATGTCGAGGTCAAGGCCGGGCTATCCACCGGCGAGCGTTACGTCGCCGAGAACAGCTTCGTCGTGAAGGCGGAGATGGGCAAGGGAGACGCCGATCATGATTGATCGCATTCCCGCCTTTTCGCTCCAGCAGCGCTGGCTCATCCTGCTGCTCGCGATCGGTGCCGTAGCCTATGGCGCATGGGACTTCCAGCGCCTGCCCATCGACGCGGTCCCCGACATCACCAATGTCCAGGTGCAGATCAATACGCGCGCACCCGGCTATTCGCCGCTCGAGACGGAGCAGCGCATCACCTTTCCGGTCGAGACCGCGATGGGCGGCCTGCCCAAGCTCGACTACACGCGCTCACTGTCGCGCTATGGCCTGAGCCAGGTGACCGTAGTTTTCCAGGACGGCACCGACATCTATTTTGCGCGCCAGCTCGTGGGCGAGCGCATCCAGCAGGCGAAGGACCAGCTTCCCACCGGGGTCGAAGTCGCCATGGGCCCGGTCTCGACAGGCCTCGGCGAGATCTTCATGTACACCGTCGAAGCGAAGCCGGGCGCCAAGACGCAGAGCGGCAAGGATTTTTCCCCGACCGACCTGCGCACCGTGCAGGACTGGATCATCAAGCCGCAGCTTCGCAACGTTCCCGGCGTGATCGAGATCAACACCATCGGCGGCTTCGAACGGCAAGTCCACGTGCTGCCCGATCCCGGCAAGCTGATGGCATACCGGCTCGGCTTTCGCGATGTCATGACGGCGCTCGCCGCCAACAACGCCAATGTCGGCGCCGGCTATATCGAGCGCAACGGCGAGCAGTATCTCGTCCGTTCTCCCGCGCAGGTGGGCAACGTCAGCGAAATCCAGGACATCGTGATCGGTGCACGCGGTGGCAATCCGGTCAGGATCAGGGACGTCGCCGAAGTGATCGAGGGGCGCGACCTGCGCACCGGGGCGGCAACACTCGACGGCGAGGAGACCGTGCTCGGTACCGCCATGCTGCTGATCGGCGAGAACAGCCGCACGGTCGCGCGGCGCGTTGCGGCGCGGCTCGCGGAGATCGCAAAATCGCTGCCCGAAGGCGTCGTCACGCGCACGGTCTATGATCGGACCCATCTGGTCGAGGCCACGATCCGCACCGTCCGGAACAACCTGCTTGAAGGTGCAGCCCTTGTCGTCGCCGTTCTGTTCCTGATTCTCGGCAACATCCGTGCGGCCCTCGTCACCGCCTGCGTCATCCCGCTCTCGATGTCGCTGACGGTCACCGGTATGGTCGGAACCAAGGTCAGCGCCAATCTGATGAGCCTCGGCGCCATCGATTTCGGCATCATAGTCGATGGCGCGGTGATCATCGTCGAAAACTGCCTGCGGATGCTCGCCGCGGCACAACGCGGGAAAGGCGGCCTGCTCACGACGTCGGAGCGCCTGCGGACCATCCTGCGCGGCTCGAGCGAAGTCATCAAGCCGAGCCTGTTCGGAACGCTGATCATCGCCGTGGTCTATCTGCCCGTGCTGACGCTGACCGGCGTCGAAGGCAAGATGTTCACGCCGATGGCGCTCACCGTCCTGATGGCGCTCGGTGCGGCCGTGTTGTTCTCCATCACCTTCGTGCCTGCGGCGATCGCGATCTTCGTCACCGGCAGGGTGTCGGAGACGGAAAACCTGTTCATGCGCGGTGCCAAGCGCATCTATGTTCCCCTGCTCCGCCTCGCCATCGACAACCGCCGTGTCGTCGCCTGCGCTGCTGCCGCCATCGTGATCGCGAGCGGCGCTGCGGCCTCGCGCATGGGCGGCGAGTTCATCCCGAGCCTGGATGAAGGCGACGTCGCGCTGGCTGCGATCCGCATTCCCGGCACCAGCCTCACCCAGTCGCTGGACCTTCAGAAAGCGCTGGAAAAACGCATCCGTCAGATTCCGGAGGTGAAGGAGTTCTTCACCCGCATCGGCACCGCCGAGATCGCGACGGATCCGATGTCGCCGGCGCAAACCGACGGCTACATCATGCTGAAGCCGCGCGCCGAATGGCCGGACCCCGACAAGCCCAAATCGGAGATCATCGAGGCGATCGACAAGGCCGCCGATGATATCCCCGGCAGCAATTACGAGATCTCGCAGCCGATTCAGTTGCGCGTCAACGAGCTGATCTCGGGCGTGCGCAGCGACGTCGGCATCAAGATTTTTGGCGACGATCTCGACATTCTCCAGGGTGCGGCCAAGCAGGTCGAGGCAGCGATCCGGACCATCCGCGGCGCGACCGACGTCAAGACCGAGCAGGTTTCGGGCCTGCCGATCCTGACCGTCAGGCTGGACCGCCAGGCCCTCTCCCGCTACGGCCTGAGCGCCAGCGAGGTCCAGGGCATCGTCGAGATCGCCGTGGGCGGCAAGTCGGCCGGCAAGCTGTTCGAGGGCGACCGGCGCTTCGATATCTTGGTGCGGCTGCCGGAGCGACTGCGCGGCAATCTCGACGCGATCCGTGCGATTCCGATTCCGCTGCCGCCGAGCGAGGAGACGGCGCCGCTGCGGACCGCGTTCTCCGCCTCGCCGCTGACGCAGATGCGCTACGTGCCGCTGTCATCGGTCGCCACGGTCGAGGCGACGCCGGGGCCGAACCAGATCAGCCGCGAGAACGGCAAGCGGCGGATCGTCGTCACCGCCAACGTCCGCGAGCGCGATCTCGGCTCCTTCGTCGCCGAGGCGCAGGATGCTGTGGCGCATAAGGTCAAGCTGCCGGCCGGCTACTGGATCGGCTGGGGCGGCCAGTTCGAGCAGCTCGTCTCTGCGACCAAGCGGCTGACCGTTGTCGTGCCGGTGGCGCTGCTGCTGGTGTTCCTCCTGCTGTTCATGAGCATGGGTTCGGCGGCCGATGCGCTGCTGGTGTTCAGCGGCGTGCCGCTGGCGCTCACCGGCGGCATCGCGGCGCTGCTGCTCCGTGGCATCCCGCTGTCGATCAGTGCCGGCGTCGGCTTCATCGCGCTGTCCGGCGTTGCAGTGCTCAACGGCCTCGTCATCATCGCCTTCATCGAACGGCTGCGGAGGGAGGGTACGCCGCTCGTCGAGGCTGTCCGCGAAGGCGCCCTGACGCGTCTGCGCCCGGTGCTGATGACCGCGCTGGTCGCGTCCCTCGGCTTCGTGCCGATGGCGCTCGCAACAGGTGCAGGCGCGGAGGTGCAGCGGCCGCTCGCCACCGTCGTGATCGGCGGCATCATCTCCTCGACCGTGCTGACGCTCCTGGTTCTGCCGGCGCTCTACGTGCTGTTCCGTCGTGACGATGTCCGCGAAACGCCTACAATGCGTGCTGATTTGGCGCGCGCCGATTTCGGGGAGCGGTAGACGTGGACAAGCACGACCACCATGCCGGCCATCATCACGATGACCACCATGATCATGCCGGGCACGACCACGGTCATGGGCACGGTTTTGGCCACGGAGCACATGTCCACGCGCCCGCAAGTTTTGGCAGGGCATTTGCGATCGGCATCTCGCTGAATACCGCGCTCGTCGTCGCGCAAGGCATTTACGGCTACATCGCCAATTCAACCGCCCTGCTCGCCGACGCCAGCCACAATTTGAGCGACGTGCTCGGCCTCGTCATGGCCTGGGGTGCATCGGTCGCCGCCAGGCGCGCGCCCACCGGCCGCTTCACCTATGGCTTCCGCGCCTCGACCATTCTTGCGGCCCTCGCGAATGCCGTCTTCCTACTGGTCGCAACCGGTGCGATCGGCTGGGAGGCGATCCTGCGCCTGCGCGAGCCCGAGCCGGTCGCCGGCGTCACGGTGATGATCGTCGCCGGCATCGGCATCCTCATCAACGGCGCGACCGCGATGCTGTTCGCAAGCGGCCGCAAGGACGACATCAACATCCAGGGCGCGTTCCTGCACATGGCGGGAGATGCCGCGGTCTCGCTTGGCGTTGTCGTCTCGGCAGCGCTGATCATGTGGACCGGCTGGCTCTGGCTCGATCCGCTGGCGAGTCTTCTGATCTGCGCCGTCATCCTCTGGAGCACGACGGGCCTGCTCCGCAGCTCGATCGACATGTCGATGGCCGCCGCGCCCGTCGGCACCGACCTCGATGCGATCAAAAGCTTTCTGAAGCAGCGGCCCGGGGTCTCCGATATCCACGACCTGCACGTCTGGCCGATCAGCACCACCGAAACGGCGCTGACTTGTCACCTCGTCATGCTGGGCGGCCACCCCGGCGATGCCTTCCTGATGGAGACCGCGCAGCTCCTGAAAACCTCGCACCGGATCAGTCACACCACGATCCAGATCGAGACCAGCCAGGACAACCGCTGCGCGCTGGCGCCCGACAACGTGGTTTGAAGACGACTACGCCGCCTTCGCCGTCACGATCCAGATCGCGCCCGGCAGCGCCACCGATTGCCCTTCGACGAACGGCGCGAGCGCTTCGCGGATCGAGGCTTTTGCGGCCTCAATGGTCTCCGGCGGATGGCCTTGCAGCGCGCGGGCGGCGGGGCCGATCTGAACAGAGCCGTCGACGGCCGCGTCCAGCCCACCGCCGATAGCGATATCCATCGCAAGGTTATGCGGCTCCATCGCCACGTCCACGAAGCCGGCGCCCTTGAGGATGCGCATCACGCGCTCCTCCGAGGCGAAGGCGAACGGACCGGGGTCCTCCGGCCCGACCGGCGGCATCTTGGGCACGTGTTTGTAGACCGCCATCAACGGCGTCATCATCCAGGGGTTTTCGCGCGGCTCGCGCCAGCAGATGAAGGCCAGCCGTCCCGAAGGTTTCAGCGCGCCGCGCAGGTTGGTGAACGAGGCGATCGGATCGGCAAAGAACATCACGCCGAAGCGCGATGCGAGCAGATCGAAGCCCGCCGGCTCGAACGGATAGACCGTCGCATCCGCCAGCACGAAATCGAGCGGCAGGTTCTTTGGCGAAAGCGCGCGCGCCTGCGACAGCATCGGGTCGGACACGTCGAGCCCGAGCGCAAATCCATCAGGCGCCACCGCTTTCGCAAACGCAACCGTCGTCGCGCCGGAGCCGCAGCCGATGTCAAGCACGCGCTCGCCCGGCTTCGGCTTCGCCCGGTCAATCAGGATATCCGCGATCGGCCCGAGCAGCGTCTCCTGCACCGCGTGGCGATCAGCCCAGCGCTGTCCGCCCAGACCGTTCCAATAGGCGATCTGGTCCGCATTCTGCTCATGTCCGCTCGGCTGTTCCATCACGCCCTCTGTGTCTCGCATCGGCAAGCGGCCTGAGCCTCGCAATTGCGCGTAGTCACGTGCATGGGCAGCCCATGGGCCGGACGCAGCGTAATCTTCTGCGAGGGCCAAACTTTGGCGTGCGGCAGCAGCTCCATGTCGAAGCGATGCATCAGCGCCGCGAGCACGATGGTCGCCTCCTGCAGCGCGAAGGATGCGCCGATACAGATGCGCGGCCCGCTGCCGAACGGCAGGTAGGTAAAGCGCGGGATCGCCGCGCGCGCCTCGGGCAGGAAACGCGACGGATCGAACGCGTCGGGCTGCTGCCACAACAGGCGATGCCGATGCAGCACGTAAGGCGCGATCACGATCAGCGAGCGCGGCTTGATCTCGAAGTCTGCGAGCGTATCCACCCCCTCGGCCATCCGGCTCAGCGCCGCAATCGGCGGGTAGAGGCGCAGCGCCTCCTCGACCACGGCACGCGTCACGACCAGCCGGTCCGCAAGTCCCTCGACCGGTCCTGCCAGCTCCCGCGCGGCCTCCGCCTGTACCCGCGCCCGCCAATCCGGCGCCTGTGACAAAAGGAAGATCGACCAGGCGAGCGTGTTGGCTGTCGTTTCATGTCCCGCCGACAGGAAGGTCAGGATGTTGGACCTGACCTCGGCGAGCGACATCGCGCGCCCGGTCGCGGGATCGAGCGCACGGAGCAGCAACGTCAGAAGATCGGAAGGCCCCTCGCCGGCTGCAAGGCCGGCAAGCCGCCGTTGCCGCGTTGCGATGATCTGGTCGATGATCGCTTCGAAATAGGCCATCGTCCGGCGCAGACGGCCGCGCCCGGGCCGCGGCACGGATTGCGGAAGGCCGAGCAGGTCAAACGCACCGATGCGGCCGATCACCGTAAAATAGGCGCTCATCGCATCGCGGAATTCGTCGTAGTCGCCACCAATGCCGTCCGAGAAGATGGTCAAGGCGAGCACGTTCAGCGTGATCAGCGTCATCTCCGCCGCGATGTCGACGGTGGCCCGCGGCCCCAGCGCGCGCCATTTCTCCGCCAGCTGGTCGGCCGCCACCAGCATCGCCGAGGTGAAGGACGTGACCGTGCGCCGCGCAAACAGGGGTGCAAGCGTTCGCCGCTGCATCTCCCAGCGCTGCCCCTCGACGCTCAACAGCCCATCGGCAAGACCGCTGGCGAGAATGCGCCGCTGGATCGGGTCCTTGCGGTAGTTGCCGGCATTGTCGACCAGCACATGCTTGATGGCTGCCGGGTCATGCACCAGGACGGCGTCGGTGAAGGGAAGTCTGACCTTCGCGATCGGCTCGCGAAAGAATTCTGCACTCCAGCATTCCAGCGGGTTGCGTTTCAGCGCCGCGAGCAGCGGAAACAATCGCAGCCGCTGCTCCGGCGGACAGGGCGCCGGCGGGCAATAACTCTCCGAAACGTCCAGAACGGAAACGGGCATCGAGCTGGCAAAAATCGGGAACAATATGCAATAGGCCTGAGTCTTGTCGGAGTTGCTAGCGGCGTCCAGTGGCGACTTGGAAAACGCAGGCAAACGAAGCAATGGCCACAAGCAAAGTCCGCGCAGCCTTGTGCGCCGCACATCGGGCGCCTAGCCCGCCGCGGGGCACCGCGACTACTCGGTCAACTGGATCGCGCAGTACGGCCGAGATTCCAGCGAACGGCTTCCAGAGGAATATGGGTGAAAGCGTCGGCCAGCCGTCGCCGCCAGGGTTGCTTGACCGTCGACAGCCTCCCCTCCAGATGAGCGGCCTTCTCGCGGGCTGCCACAGTCTCGACGTTGGCCTTGAGCAGTTCGGCCAGCAGCTTGTTGGTGCGGTCGCACTCTCTCTCGAAGTCGGACCGATGACTGCCAGCGATGGCCTTCATCTCCAAGAGATCGGCCTGCAACGTGGCAATGTGCTCCTTGAGGGCGGTGACCACCTGGTGACCGGCCGGAGCTTGGGGGGTGCGCGTGATGGGCGAATGGCTGATCTCGGTGAGATCGACCTGAACCAGGGTCTTTCCATCATTCGAGCGAGCCCGGGGCAATCGGTGTCGCTTCACGAGCGATCTGGCTGCCTCAGGTGATATCCTGAGTCGCTCGCCCAGCTCGGCATAGGTCAGCATCTCGACGGGCATCATGGCTACTCCCGGCCGTCCGGGCGATCACCACCCGGACAAGACGCACGATACCAATCCCGAGTTAACGGGCGGTTTACTATGCCGGCCGGTGATGTCCGCCTGGCCGATGGAGTATCTCTGGCAACTTGATCGGAACGCCACGGTGCCGAAATGACAACAGGCAACCAATGAGGCAGCCTCTCCGGTCACCTCGGCGAGAACTCTTCCGAATGTCACGCGCGCGGCAGGGCGTCAGACGAGGGGTAAGCGGTGAGAGGATCGAACCGTTGACCCGTCCAGCCAGAATCATTCCGCTGCCAGCGAAGCCCCGGTCCGCTTCGCAAGGACGCGGCGAAAGTCCGCTGCCAGCTCGTCGTAGTAGCGAGCGAGCTCCTCATAAAAAGCCTTCCCGGCCTCGTCGCTCGCTTCTTGAGCTGCTTTCATGCAGTGAGCGGCTTTGGACTCGTACCTTTCCAGCTTGATGCGAAGATCACTCATCACGGCGATACTCCACGCTGATGACAGGAGCCGGAACGGTGGTTCGGACGGGGATCGAAAAGATGGCCGAACGGAGGCAATTTTGGTCCCGTCGGGGGCCCTTTCTGGGCGCCCGCGTTTGGCAAAAGCCCGCCTTCGCCCCTTGGGCTTCGGCGCGGCAGCCTTCGCTCGCTTCGCGTCAATAATGTTCAGAGGCTGGCTTGCCCAGCCGTAGCTCGCGAAGCGAGCGAAGGCTGGTGGGCGGTCACGGATTCGAACCGCGGACCCTCTCGGTGTAAACGAGATGCTCTAACCAGCTGAGCTAACCGCCCCTGGCCGCCTCTTTAGCCCTAGGCCCCCCAGAGGGGCAAGGGCCGAACGGCAATCAATGTTAGTCTCGGGGCCGCCCCGGCAGCCCCGGCACGGCGTCGATCCACAGCGCTGCGGACTGGCACCAGATCTGCCGGTTGGGCCGCAAGGCCTCGCGCTGGCGGATGCTGCCCCAGCGGATGCCCCAATCATCGGCCTCGCTGCCCTCGCCGCTGGTGAACAGCGGGGAGCCGCAGTCGCCGCAGAAATGCTGGAAGCGCATCCGGCCGTTGTCGCCGCGCTTGCCATAGACCTTGGGCTTGCCGCCGGTCAGGCGGATGGTCTGCCCGGAGCAGATCGCGGTCACCCGAAAGGGCGAGCCGGTCAGCGCCTGGCAATCGGTGCAGTGGCACACTGAGACGGCCTCCGGATCGATCTCCGCCGCGTAGCTGACCCGGCCGCAATGGCATTGTCCGTCGATCCGCATGCCGTCCTCCCAAACACAAAAACGGCGCCCGAAGGCGCCGTTTTATCATCTTTGGCCGGTCTCAGTGAGCGGTCAGGCCGCCGGCGGCTTCGTCGCCATCCGGCTTCACCGTCACCTTGGTGTCCTCTTCCCAGACGATCGGCACCGGCTTCTTCACCAGCGCGCGGGCGACGACGTCGTCGAGCCGCGAGACCGGGACGATCTCCATGCCGCCCTTGATCGCATCGGAAATCTCCGTGAGATCCTTGGCGTTGTCCTCGGGGATCAGCACCGTCTTGATGCCGCCGCGAGCGGCAGCCAGCAGCTTCTCCTTCAGACCGCCGATCGGCAGCACGCGGCCGCGCAGCGTGATTTCGCCGGTCATCGCGACATCATGGCGGACCGGGATGCCGGTCATGACCGAGATGATCGCGGTGGCCATCGCCACGCCTGCGGACGGGCCGTCCTTCGGGGTGGCGCCCTCCGGCACGTGCACGTGGATATCGCGCCTGTCGAACATCGGCGGCTCGACACCGTAGTTGATCGCACGCGAGCGGACGTAGGACGCCGCCGCGGAGATCGACTCCTTCATGACGTCGCGCAGATTGCCTGTGACCGTCATCTTGCCCTTGCCGGGCATCATGACGCCTTCGATCGTCAGCAGCTCGCCGCCGACATCGGTCCAGGCAAGGCCGGTGACGATACCGACCTGCGGCTCGCTCTCGATCTCGCCGAAGCGGTACTTCGGCACACCCAGAAACTCTTCCAGAGTCTTCTCGGTGACCTTGACCGACTTCTTCTTGGAGATCATCAGCTCCTTCACCGCCTTGCGGGCGAGTGTCGAGAGCTCACGCTCCAGATTGCGCACGCCCGCTTCGCGGGTGTAGCGGCGGATCAGAAGCAGCAGCGCGTCGTCGTCGATCGAGAACTCCTTGGAGTCCAGGCCGTGCTTGGACACCGCGTTCGGGATCAGATGCTTGCGCGCGATCTCGACCTTCTCGTTCTCGGTGTAGCCCGCGATCCGGATGATCTCCATGCGGTCCATCAGCGGGCCCGGAATATTGAGCGTATTCGCGGTCGTGATGAACATCACGTTGGAGAGATCGTAGTCGACCTCGAGATAGTGGTCGTTGAAGGTCGAATTCTGCTCGGGGTCCAACACCTCAAGCAGTGCCGAGGACGGATCGCCGCGGAAATCGGCGCCCATCTTGTCGATCTCGTCCAGCAGGAACAGCGGATTGGACGACTTCGCCTTGCGCATCGACTGGATGATCTTGCCGGGCATCGAGCCGATATAGGTGCGGCGGTGACCGCGGATCTCGGCCTCGTCGCGCACGCCGCCGAGCGAGACGCGCACGAATTCGCGCCCCGTTGCCTTGGCGATCGACTTGCCGAGCGAGGTCTTGCCGACGCCGGGAGGCCCGACCAGGCACAGGATCGGCCCGGTCAGCTTGTTGGCGCGCGACTGCACCGCAAGATACTCGACGATGCGGTCCTTGACTTTCTCGAGCCCGTAGTGATCGGCATCCAGAACCGCCTGCGCGGCTTCCAGGTCCTTCTTGACCTTGGACTTCTTGTTCCACGGAATGGACAAGAGCCAATCGAGATAGTTGCGCACGACCGTCGCTTCCGCGGACATCGGCGACATCTGGCGCAGCTTCTTCAGCTCGTGCTGAGCCTTCTCGCGCGCTTCCTTCGACAGCTTGGTCTTCGAGATCTTCTCTTCGAGATCAGCGAGCTCATCGCGACCATCGTCGTCGCCGAGCTCCTTCTGAATCGCCTTCATCTGCTCGTTGAGATAGTACTCGCGCTGCGTCTTCTCCATCTGGCGCTTGACGCGCGAGCGGATGCGCTTCTCGACCTGCAGCACCGAGATCTCGCTCTCCATCAGCCCCAGCACCTTCTCCAGGCGCGAGGTGACGGACAGCGTCTCCAGGATTCCCT
The DNA here is from genome assembly GCF_055791185.1 of Bradyrhizobium ingae. Lineage (NCBI taxonomy): Bacteria > Pseudomonadati > Pseudomonadota > Alphaproteobacteria > Hyphomicrobiales > Nitrobacteraceae > Bradyrhizobium > Bradyrhizobium ingae. Next base: position 45,596 of record NZ_JBVUBB010000024.1, on the reverse strand, counting down.
GCCGATCCGCGATCTTGACGGCGAGATGCGAGGCAACGGTGTCAGCGAGCTTGGCGAAATCGGTGATCGCCTGCACGACGCCGACGACCTCGGCGGAGATCTTCTTGTTGAGCTTCACATAGCTCTCGAAGTCGGACACGACCGAGCGCGCCAGCGCTTCGGCCTCGACCGACTTCGCATCGGTATCGGCGAGCGCGACCGCAGTCGCCTCGTAATAGTCGGCGCGATCAGTGTACTTCTCCACGCGCGCGCGCTCGAGCCCTTCGACCAGCACCTTCACGGTGCCGTCGGGAAGCTTCAGGAGCTGCAACACGCTGGCGAGCGTACCGGTCTCGTAAATCGCATCGGGCGCCGGATCATCATCGGACGCGTTCTTCTGCGTCGCGAGCATGATCAGCGCATCGTTCTTCATCACCTCTTCGAGCGCGCGGATCGACTTCTCGCGACCGACGAAGAGCGGCACGATCATGTGCGGAAAGACGACGATATCGCGCAGCGGAAGCACGGGATAAGCGTGCGCCTCGCCGTGAACGATGGTTGGCCGGGGTTTGGGAGTGGTCATGGCCTTTTCCTTTTGCTTTGCCCCCTTGCACGCAGCCCGCTGTAGCTAGCGCAACCGCCACAAGGTGCCGAGGTGATCCGCAAAACCAGTAGGCCCTTAAGCTTGGACCGGCCTTGCCGGATCGAAGTGAGGCGAATCTTGAAGAGAATTCCTGCTCGCCGTTGACATTAGGTGGCTATCGACCCGGGGGGTGTCAAGCCATTGAAAAATGCGCGCCATTCAGCGCTTACGCACGCGGGACGAGCGACGCAACACCGGCTGCGGATACACGTTCCGCAGCCGTCAATTCGACAGGTTCGAAGGCTTCAGACCAGCGCCGCTCAGGCGCTGGCATTCTCGACCGCGCGATCGGAGCGATCGGCGTAGATGTAGAGCGGACGCGCCGTGCCTTCCACGACCTCGCGGGAGATCACGACCTCTTCCACACCTTCCAGGCCCGGCAGATCGAACATGGTCTCGAGCAGGATCGCCTCGAGGATCGAGCGCAGTCCGCGCGCGCCGGTCTTGCGCTCGATCGCCTTGCGGGCGACCGCGCCAAGCGCCTCGTCGGCGAAGGTCAGCTCGATGTTCTCCATCTCGAACAGGCGCTGGTACTGCTTGACCAGCGCGTTCTTCGGGTCGGTCAGGATCTTCTTAAGCGAGGTCTCGTCGAGGTCCTCGAGCGTCGCAACCACCGGCAGACGGCCGACGAACTCGGGGATGAGGCCGTACTTCAGGAGATCCTCGGGCTCGACGTGGCGGAAGATCTCGCCGGTGCGGCGGTCTTCCGGCGCCATCACCGAGGCACCGAAGCCGATCGAGGTCGAGCGACCGCGCGCCGAGATGATCTTCTCGAGGCCCGAGAAGGCGCCGCCGCAGATGAAGAGGATGTTGGTGGTGTCCACCTGCAGGAATTCCTGCTGCGGATGCTTGCGGCCGCCCTGCGGCGGGACCGAAGCCACCGTGCCTTCCATGATCTTCAGCAGTGCCTGCTGCACGCCCTCGCCCGACACATCGCGCGTGATCGACGGGTTGTCGGACTTGCGGCTGATCTTGTCGATCTCGTCGATGTAGACGATGCCGCGCTGCGCGCGCTCGACATTGTAGTCGGCAGCCTGCAGCAGCTTCAGGATGATGTTCTCGACGTCCTCACCGACGTAGCCGGCTTCGGTCAGCGTCGTCGCATCCGCCATGGTGAAGGGCACGTCCAGGATGCGGGCGAGCGTCTGCGCGAGCAGCGTCTTGCCCGAACCGGTCGGACCGATCAGCAGGATGTTCGACTTCGCAAGCTCGACGTCGTTGTGCTTGGTCTGGTGGTTGAGGCGCTTGTAGTGGTTGTGCACCGCGACCGAGAGAACCTTCTTCGCATGGCTCTGGCCGATCACGTAATCGTCCAGCACCTTGCAGATTTCCTTCGGCGTCGGAATTCCGTCGCGCGACTTCACCAGCGAGGACTTGTTCTCCTCACGGATGATGTCCATGCAGAGCTCGACGCACTCGTCGCAAATGAAGACCGTGGGTCCCGCGATCAGTTTGCGGACTTCGTGCTGGCTCTTGCCGCAGAACGAGCAATACAGCGTGTTCTTTGAGTCGCTCGTGCCGACCTTACTCATTCATGTCTCCGTCCGCGGTTCGATCCCGTCCGCTCGATCGCTCCATTCCGGCACGACAGCCGGTATAGAATTCAAATAGAGCAAATTCCGTACCAAAAAAGACCCTACGCGTTACATCCCGTGCGAATCACGGTCACTCGATTCTCCCGCGATCATAGCCGATCAGTCGTAGCCAACCATGCTGTCACCCGACTATCAAGAATTCGCTAATCGGGGGCCGGCGGCTACCCGTGACAATACCGTGATTTCAGGTCTTGGCACGGGAGAACTGATCGAAAACGCCCGGGCGTTGCCGGATTACCACGAAAAAACAAGCACGAAAGCGGAACTTTCCGCCTGTCGCAGCGCGCAAAACTGCTTTGTGCGCCGCGCGAACGCGCCATTAACGTGAAGCCCGCCCTGACGATCCCAACTAATCCCGGGGATCGCCGTTACCATATCGGTAGTGCTACGGGGCTTTCGGCGGTGCCGGCTCCTCGGCCCGCTTGTCGATCACCTTGTCGACGAGGCCAAATTCCTTGGCATCGGTTGCCGTGAGGAACTTGTCGCGCTCGAGCGCATCCTCGATCGACTTGTAGGTCTGACCGGTATGCTTGACGTAGATCTCGTTGAGCCGCTTCTTCAGGTTCAGGATTTCCTGCGCGTGCAGCATGATGTCGGTCGCCTGGCCCTGGAAGCCGCCGGAGGGCTGGTGCACCATGATGCGCGCGTTCGGCAGCGAGAAGCGCATGTCCTTCTCGCCGGCGGCGAGCAGCAGCGAGCCCATCGAGGCTGCCTGTCCGGTGCAGAGCGTGGAGACCGGCGGACGGATGAACTGCATGGTATCGTAGATCGCAAGGCCCGACGTCACCACGCCGCCCGGCGAGTTGATGTACATCGAGATTTCCTTCTTCGGATTCTCGGCTTCGAGGAACAGAAGCTGCGCGACGATCAGCGTCGACATGCCGTCCTCGACCGGTCCGGTCACGAAGATGATGCGCTCTTTCAACAGGCGCGAGAAGATGTCGTAGGCGCGCTCGCCACGGTTGGTCTGCTCGACCACCATGGGCACGAGGTTCATGTAGGTTTCAACCGGATCGCGCATGAGTCACCTAGGTTTTGGAAGCGGACATCCTCGCGGCAAGACAGTCTTGGCTGGAATTGCCGAGCCCGGATGGACGTTCCGTGATGCAGGACTTGAGTAGGTAGCCACAGATATAGCCCAATTCGCTCCTGACAAGGCCGGCGCGAATTAAGGCTTAATCCGACAAGACCCGTTGAAGCTGATTCGCGGAAACAGGCCCAGCCGGCCACCTGGCTAGCGCGCCCGCTTCCGCTGATCATCCTTAACGGAAGGCTTTCTTGCGAAGCCTTATGCAGCGGTCTTGTCCGCCTCGTCATCCTTGTAGAGCTCCTCGCGCGAGACCTTCTTCTCGGTCACGTTGGCGAGCTCGAGGATGAAGTCGACCACCTTGTCCTCATAGATCGGTGCACGAAGCTGGGCCAGCGCGTTGGCATTGTTGCGGTAATAGTCCCACACTTCCTTCTCGCGGCCCGGCACCTGCCGCGCCCGCTCGATCACTGCGCGACCCACCTCGTCGTCGGTGACGGTGATCTTGTTCTTCTCACCGATCTCCGACAGCACGAGACCGAGACGCACGCGGCGGTCGGCGATCTTGCGGTACTCTTCCTTCGCCTTCTCTTCGGTGGTGTCCTCGTCGGCAAAAGTCTTGCCGGCGGAGTCCATCTCGGCCTTGACGGAGTTCCACATCAGATTGAACTCCTCGTCGATGAGCGAGGGCGGCGCGTCGAAGCGATGGGCCTCGTCGAGACGATCGAGCAGCGCGCGCTTGACGCGCTGACGCGTCGCGGTGGCGAACTCGGCCACGAGCCGCTCGCGCGCGGCTTCCTTCAGCTTGTCCAGCGATTCAAGGCCGAGCGACTTGGCAAACTCGTCGTCGATCTTGTTGTCCTGCGGCGCTTCGATCAGCGTTGCAGTGGTCTCGAACTCGGCGTCTTTGCCGGCGAGCTTTTCGCTCATGTAGTTCTTCGGGAACGACGCCTTCACGTTGCGGGTCTCGCCCGCGCCGATACCGATGAGCTGATCCTCAAAGCCGGGGATGAAGGTGTTCGAGCCGATCTGGACCTGGATGCCCTCGCCGGTGCCGCCGTCGAACGCTTCGCCGTTGATGGTGCCCTTGAAGTTGACGGTGACGCGATCGCCGGAGGCCGCCTTGGCGCCCTCACCCTTGTCGCTGTAGCTGCGGTTGTTGTCGGCGATGCGCTTGATGGCTTCGTCGACCTCGACGTCGGTGACGTCGGCGACCGGCTTCTCGACCTGGAAGCTCTTGAAGTCGGCGAGCGCAATCGGCGGCACCACTTCGATCGCGACCGTGTAGGTCAGGTCGGACTTGCCCGAGAGCAATTCCTCGACCTCTTTCTGCTCGGTCGGCATGGTGATCTTCGGCTCGGTCGCAAGGCGGAAGCCGCGCTCCTGGAAGATCTGCGTGTTGGTATCGCGAATGGTCTGATCGATGGTCTCGGCCATCACCGAACGGCCATAGACCTTCTTCAGGTGAGCAACCGGCACCTTGCCGGGACGGAAGCCGTTGAGGCGCACCTTATCCTTGAGGTCGACGAGCTTGGCATCGGCCTTGGCATCGAGATCAGACGCGGCAACGCTGATCTTGAACTCGTGCTTCAATCCTTCCGAGAGGGTCTCTGTGACCTGCATGGCGTTCAATCTTCTTCTCGCTTCGTCACGGCGCTAGTCGCCGCGACATTTGTCATCAATCGATCCGGCGCGCGGGCAAAACGCCTTTGCGCCGGTGGTTCATCGGACCCACCTCCTCGGGACAAAACGTCCATGAGGAACGAGGTCCTTCAGTAATCCGTGCAAACGCTGAAAGCGCTTGGTGCGGGCGGAGGGACTCGAACCCCCACAACTTTCGTCACTGGAACCTAAATCCAGCGCGTCTACCAGTTCCGCCACGCCCGCGTGAAGTTGCATCAAGACCGGCCGCGATGCCGCGGGCGGCCGGGCTTATAGCATGTGCCCGCCTGTTCGCAGCAAAAAAATGGCCCTGTCGACGCCCTCTTCAGATAGGCGCGATGGCTGGACTTATCCAGCGTGGCGTGGTCCGCATCACCCTCATGACGAAGCGATTTTTTGCCCCGACCCGCCGTGAGGTCTTGGCCGGCCTGGCGGCCTCGGCGGCAGGTCTGGCCGGGGCCGGAGCAGCGCCGTCGGCGGCCGCGCGACTCGCCCTCCAGGCGCGGCCCGCGCCCCTGGCTCTGAGGCCGGGACAGCCAGCGACGCCAATCTGGGAATTGGTTGCGCCAAGTGCTGCGGGTGGGGTCCGGCTCAAGCGAGGCGACCGCTGCGAGGTGACCCTGCGCAACGATTTGCCTGTGCCGGTCGTACCGGTCTGGTACGGCCTCGATGGCGCTGCGGCTGCGGAGCCGCTGCTGGGTGCCGCCGCCGCAGCCCCGGGGGCGACAACAACATCAATGATTTCAATGCCCCACGCCGGGACCCTGCTGGCCGACCTCAACCTCTTCGAGGAGGGCCCGAAGCAGCCCATCCGGCCGCTTCCGATCATCGTCGAGGAAGCCGACCCCGTTGCCGTGGACCGTGATGAGGTGTTGTTGATCGAGGAATGGCGCGTTCGGCCGGACGGGGGCGCGATCGCGCCGGGCAACGACCCCAGTGCGACGACACCGCTCTATACGCTCAACGGGCGCACTTCATTCGAGCTCTCAGCGTTCGGCAATCAGCGGCTGCGGCTGCGCTTTATCAACGGCTCCCAACGTACTGTCCTGGCGATCAAATTGGAAAACCACGACGTCCGCGTGATGGCGATGGACGGACAGCCCGCCGAGCCCTTCCCGGCCCGTAACGGTGCTCTGGTGCTCGCGCCTGGCGCGCGAGCGGACGCATTCGTGGATACGGCCACATCGGCCTCATTCCTGCTGCATGACGGCAAGGAGGCGCGCCAGATCGGGACCCTCGCGATCACCGGCGGGTTCGAGCGACGCGCACCGCTGCTGCCGCCATCGCCACTCCCCTCGAATGACCTTGCCGTCCAACTCGATCTGAAGGGCGCCCTGCGGTTCGATGTCGCGCTCGGCGCCCCTGACGCCGGCTGGACCCGGCCGGCAGGTTTCGCCGCCTCCTCCGCCCCAGTCTTTCGGGCCAAGGCCGGCCGCACGGTCGTATTGGCCCTGAAGAACTCCGCCTCCGTCACCACCACCTTCCACCTGCATGGCCATCATTTTCGCCTGCTCGACAGGCTCGACGACGGCTGGAAACCGTACTGGCTCGACACGCTCGCGATCGAGCCGGGCCAAACCCAGCGCATCGGATTCGCGGCGACCTACCCTGGTCGCTGGCTGGTCGAGTCCGTTGCGACCGGCTGGGCCGCACCGCGGCTCGTCCGCTGGTACGCGGTGGAGTGAATGCCCTACCGGCGCCTCCAGATGTAGCGGGCGTCCGGTTCTTTCTCCTCGTTCCGTGCCCCGTCGGTCTCCTCGACCAGCGTGAACCCGCGAAACTCATAGAAGCGTCGAGCCCGAGAATTGCGCTGGAAGGTCCAAAGCTGCAGGCGTTCGAAGGTGCTCTTGGCGACATCAAGCAACTCGCTGCCAACGCCAAGACCTTGCGCGTCGGGCAGTACGTAGAGTTGCTCGACCCAGCCGTCGCGGAACGCAATGATTCCCGTTAGCGCGCCCCCGTCAAAACGGCCCCACAGGCGGCACGAAGCAAAGACCCGCTCGCGATAGAACCAGCGGTCCTCATCGGGCGTGTGCAGCCCGACCAGCCACGGCATCGCATCGTCGAAGGCGATGCGGTGCACCCGCGCGGCCGCTTCCATATCGACCAACGCGAGTTGCCTGAGCACTAGTACTCCACTCCCAACGCATCATAGACCCGCCGGTGCACCGCAGGCAGCGTCTCGGTCAGGTCCTCCGCAATCAGGCCGGGGCCAGCTTCGCTTGCTGCCTCACCATGCATCCAGACGCCGATGCTCGCGGCCTCGAAGGCCGGCACGCCCTGCGCCAGAAGTCCCGCGATGATGCCTGAGAGCACGTCGCCAGCTCCGGCGGTGGCGAGCCAGGGCGGCGCGTTGGCAGCGATGGTGGCGCGGCCATCGGGCGCGGCGATGGTGGTGTCCGGCCCCTTCAGAAGCACGACTGCGCCGCAGCGCTCAGCAGCAGCACGGACGCGCTCGAGTTTCGAGCGGCCGGGATGCTTGTTGCTGAGGTCGGAGAACAGGCGCGGAAACTCGCCCTCATGCGGCGTCAGCACGACCTCGCTGCCGAGCGACGACTTGATCGATTCAAACAGCCGCTCGGGATTGGCGGCAAAACTCGTCAGCGCATCCGCATCGAGCACGAGATGGCGCTGCGCGGTGAGCGCGGTGTGGACGAAGTCGCAGGTGCGCTCGCCCGTGCCGGCGCCTGGACCGATGATGCAGGTGTTGTAGCGTTTGTCAGAGAGGAGCTCGCCGAACTCGATCGCGGTGTCGACCGGGCGGACCATCACCGCCGTCAACGCGCCGGCGTTGATCGCGAGCGCATCGCGCGGGCTGGCCAGGGTTACGAGCCCTGCGCCGGCACGCAGTGCGGCGCGCGCGGCCAGTCGTGCGGCACCGGTTGCCGCGGCATCACCGGATATCGCGAGCACGTGGCCGCGCGCATATTTGTGGCCATCGATCCGCGGCACCGGAAATGTCGCGCCCCAAAAGTCCGGATCGTTCTCGAACAGTTGCGGCTCGATCTCCCCGAGCACCTCGCTTCCGATGCCGATGTCGGCGACGCGTACACGGCCGCAATGGATCCTGCCGGGCAATAGAAGATGCGCGGGCTTCTTGCGGAAGAAGGTGACGGTCTCGGTGGCGTTCACCGCAACGCCCATCACGCTTGCGCTGGTGCCGTTGATGCCGCTCGGCAGGTCGACGGCCAGCACCGGCGCGCCATTGGCGTTGATCGCCTCGATCATCTCGCGCGCCACGCCTTCGAGCGGACGGCTGAGGCCGGCGCCGAACAGCGCATCGATGATCAGCGCGGGCCTTCCGATCGCCTGCGGATTGAACGGCAGGAGCGGATGCTTCCAGCCGCGCGCGGCAGAGGCCGCATCGCCCTGGAGCTGGTCGCGCTCGCACATCAGGATCACGGAGACCTCGCGCCCCTGCGCTGCAAGCTCGGCTGCGGCAACAAAACCGTCGCCGCCATTGTTGCCGGGACCGGCCACCACCAGGATCGGCCCCTCTTCCGCCAGCGCGCCAGCCGCTTCAGCGACCGCCTGGCCGGCACTCAGCATCAGCTTGAAACCGGGCGTGCCGGCCGCGATGGTGAGCTGGTCGGCCCGCTGCATTTCCGCGTTGGTCAGAACTTCCATGCCACTTCCCTGGTACAAACGCCTTTTCAACAGGCAGTTTCCGTGCCGACCCCGGCTCAAATCCCGTAGTCTGCCCACAGATTGAACCGTTTGCCTATTTCGTAGTCTTCGCTATCTTGGGCTGGTTGGTCCCACCTATCCGAGATGCTCGTTAAAAGGCTGATAACGCTCCAAAAATCTGGGCATTTGCAACTTGGCATAGACCCTGCTTTCGAGGAAGCCGCTTCGGTTCGTCGTGCTCACTGGCATTCATCAGGGTGTGACCAGCCGCCGCCCGGGCTGGTCAGGCAGCTTGGGACTGAGGACAACTTCGCGCCAAGACAAAGCGCATCCTGACGCAGACGTTGCTATTTGATCGAAAGGCCGGGAGACGCGCAGTGAAGAAAATCGAAGCCATCATCAAGCCGTTCAAGCTCGACGAGGTAAAAGAGGCGCTCCAGGAAGTCGGACTGCAAGGCATTACCGTGACCGAAGCCAAGGGCTTCGGACGACAGAAAGGTCATGCCGAACTTTACCGCGGCGCAGAATACATCGTGGACTTCCTGCCCAAGGTCAAAATCGAGATCGTGATCGGCGACGATCTGGTCGAGCGCGCGATCGACGCGATCCGCCGCGCGGCACAGACCGGGCGCATCGGCGACGGCAAGATCTTCGTCTCCAACATCGAAGAAGCCATCCGCATCCGGACCGGCGAATCCGGGCTGGACGCTATCTGAGCCGGGTGCTATCCCGCATTTTGCGACACTCTACCTAAGAAATAAGGCCGCCTCGGCGGCCTGATGTCGTTTGTGCACTCGCGCGCCTCAAGAAGCGAGAACAACGTCGCTCGTAGTCTGGAAACCGACCCGCAGAGCCAAAAGGGGTATGCATGAAGACCGCCAAAGACGTCCTGAAAGCGATCAAGGACAACGACGTCAAGTACGTCGACCTCCGTTTCACCGATCCGCGCGGCAAGTGGCAGCACGTGACCTTCGACGTCAGCATGATCGAAGAGGACACCTTTGCCGAAGGCCAGATGTTCGACGGTTCCTCGATCGCCGGCTGGAAGGCGATCAACGAGTCCGACATGTGCCTGATGCCCGACCCGGTCACCGCGACGATCGATCCGTTCTTCGCAGAGACCACCATGGTCATCGTCTGTGACGTGCTCGAGCCGACCACCGGCGAGCCCTACAACCGCGATCCCCGCGGCATCGCCAAGAAGGCCGAGGCGATGGTGAAGTCGATGGGCATCGGCGACGCCGTCTATGTCGGCCCCGAGGCCGAGTTCTTCGTGTTCGACGACGTGCGCTATTCGGCGCAGCCCTACAATACCGGTTTCCGGCTCGACTCCTCGGAACTGCCGACCAACTCCGACACTGAATATGAGGGCGGCAACCTCGGCCACCGCGTCCGCACCAAGGCCGGCTACTTCCCGGTGCCGCCGCAGGATTCGGTCCAGGACATGCGCTCGGAGATGCTGGGCGCCATGGCCAAGATGGGCGTGAAGGTCGAGAAGCATCATCACGAGGTCGCTTCCGCCCAGCACGAGCTCGGCATGAAGTTCGACACGCTGACCCTGATGGCCGACCACCTGCAGATCTACAAGTACTGCATCCACCAGGTCGCGCACATCTACGGCAAGACCGCCACCTTCATGCCGAAGCCGGTCTATGGCGACAACGGCTCGGGCATGCACGTTCACCAGTCGATCTGGAAGGACGGCAAGCCGGTGTTCGCGGGCAACAAGTATTCCGACCTGTCGGAGACCTGCCTGTCCTACATCGCCGGCATCATCAAGCACGCCAAGGCGATCAACGCCTTCACCAACCCGACGACCAACTCCTACAAGCGTCTGGTCCCGGGCTATGAGGCGCCGGTGCTGCTCGCCTACTCCGCGCGCAACCGCTCGGCCTCCTGCCGCATCCCCTACACCGCTTCGCCCAAGGCCAAGCGCGTCGAGGTGCGCTTCCCCGACCCGCTCGCCAATCCCTATCTCGGCTTCGCCGCGATGCTGATGGCTGGTCTCGACGGCGTGAAGAACAAGCTCGATCCGGGCCCCGCGATGGACAAGGATCTCTACGACCTTCCGAAGGAAGAGCTGAAGCAGATCCCGACCGTGTGCGGCTCGCTTCGCGAGGCGCTCGAAAACCTCGACAAGGACCGCGCCTTCCTCAAGGCCGGCGGCGTGTTCGACGACGACTTCATCGACAGCTACATCGAGCTGAAGATGACCGAAGTCGAGCGCTTCGAAATGACCCCGCACCCGGTCGAGTTTGAGATGTATTATTCGGGCTAAGCGGCCCCGGACGACGACAAACGAAAGGCGCTCCGAGAGGGGCGCCTTTTTGTTTGATTCCGTGGGACGGGTAGACCGCGGCTCTACTCATCCTACACGCTGCGCTTGCGAATTGGAGATCGACCTTCACGTCTCCCCTCAGTCATTGCGAGCGCAGCGAAGCAATCCAGAATCTTTCCGCGGATATATCTCCGGATTGCTTCGCTGCGCTCGCAATGACGAGGTGGCGGCCGCTACGCCGTCGCGCGCTGCCGCGCCACGAGCGCCTCGCCAAACGCCTGAAAGATCTTCCGGTTGATCGGATTGCGCTGCGGGTCGTATTCCGCGTGCCATTGCACGCCGAGCGCAAAGGTCGGGGCTTCCGCGATGCGGATCGCCTCGATGGTGCCGTCCTCGGCGACGCCTTCGATCAGCACGCGCTTGCCCGGCTCCAGAATGCCCTGGCCGTGCAGCGAATTGACCTTGATCTTTTCGCAACCAAGGATTTTGGCGAAGGCACCGCCGGGGGTGAGATCGACATCATGGCGGTCGGCGAACACGACGGTGGGATCGGGATGGATCTCGCCGTTCTCCAGCCGCGGCATGCGGTGGTTCATGCGGCCGGGCAATTCGCGGATCTCGGGATGCAGCGAGCCGCCGAAGGCGACGTTCATCTCCTGGAGGCCGCGGCAGATGCCGAACAGCGGGATGCCGCGGGCGACGCAGGCGAGCGAGAGCGCCAGCGCGACCTCGTCGCGGTGAATGTCGTAAGGCTCGTGCTTCTGGCAGGGATCGACGTTGAAGCGCGTGGGATGGACGTTGGCGCGGGCGCCGGTGAGCACGATGCCGTCAACGCAATCCAGCAGCGCGCCGATATCTGTGATGTCGGGCGAGCCCGCAAACATCAGGGGCAGGCCGCCGCAGACTTCGGCCACGGCGCGCAGGTTTCGCTCCCCGACCATCTGGACCTGAAATCGATTTTCGACGCGATGGGAATTCCCGATCACGCCGACGACCGGCTTTTTCATCTCCCGTTCCGACCTCCCCGCCGAATAAGATTCTCCAAACATGCCCGTCGGATGGAACAATTTCAACCGAGGGGATCGCGGGACGGCAATGCTATTTTCACCTGAATGCCCCCGGAGGCACGCAGTTGAGGCCTTGGCCGCCCCAGCAAGGCTGCTCCAGGGGGCCGACGGGGCCGTTCACAACGCCCTGCCAAGGTTGCGAGCGCGTCAAACCGGCACGCGGCTCCCGGCTTGATCCGCGGCAGGATTTCGCGAAAGAGTACCGTGCACGCCGGCCGCGCAAAGGACACCATGTGACGCTTCCCGCAGATGAACGATCCCGGACCCGCAACGATCAGGCCTGGGCGATCGCGGTCGGGGGCATCTGTATCGTGGTGTTTGCAGCGCTCTTGGTCTTCACTTGGTATTTTGCCGCAACGCTGCTCCTGATCTTCACGGGCATGCTGCTCGGCGTCGGCCTCAACGCGCTGACCAACGCGCTCGGGCGCCATGTCGCGCTGCCGCATCCGTTCCGACTTGCAATCGTCTGCGTGGTGCTTGCGGTGATGCTTGCGGGCGTGGCCTATCTCGGCGGCGCAACCATCGCCGACCAGGCTTCCGCACTCAGCAACACCATCAAGTCGCAACTCGTTACCGTCAAAGCCTTCCTCGAAAACCACGGCATCGACACCAGCTTCTTCGACATCGGCAACGCCTCCTCCGCGAACGCGACACCATCCGGCTCGGAAACGGCGCCAAGCGCGTCAACCCCGCACGGCGCCCTTCCCGGCGCCGGTGCGCTGGCCTCAAGCGGCGGAGCGATCGTGAGCCAGACCCTCAAGCTGCTGCTTGGCACGATCAGCGCCGTCGGCAACTTCTTCATCGTGCTGTTCCTGGGGCTCGCCTTCGCGGCGCAGCCCAGCGTCTATCACGATGGGCTCCTCTTCATCGCGCCGGCCGGGCATCGCGCGCGTGCCACGGTCATCATCGACCGCATCGGCGAGACGCTGGAGCGCTGGCTGATCGCTCAGATCGTCGTCATGCTCGCAGTCGGCGTGGTGACCTGGATCGGGCTTGCCATCATCGGCATCCCCGGCTCGTTCATCCTGGGAATCCAGGCCGGCCTGCTCGCCTTCATCCCGACGGTCGGCGCCATCATCGCCGGCGTGATCGTGGTGCTGGCAAGTATCGCGTCAGGCTGGGTCGCGGCGCTCTCCGCCCTGATCCTGTTTCTCGGCGTCCACGCAATGGAGAGCTACGTGCTGACGCCGATCCTGCAGCGGCAGGCGCTGGACATTCCACCCGCCACGCTGTTCGCGTTCCAGATCCTGCTCGGCGTCGTCTTCGGCATCTGGGGCCTGGCGCTGGCGCTCCCGCTGGTCGCCATCGCCAAGGTTTTGCTGGATCATTTCAAGAGCTACGAAGCGCCGGCCGCGGCGGCCTGAGACGGCTCAAGCCGTCGTCACCACCGTATTGGTGTGCTCGACCTCGGGCGGCGCGGCAAAGTACTGACCGACGAGGCCGCGCCATTCAGCAAAGTTTTCCGAGCCGCGGAAGTCCACGGTGTGGTTCTCCAGCGTCTCCCACTTGACCATCAACCGGTAGCGCTGCGGCTTTTCGATCGATTTGTGCAGCTCGAAGCCTTGAAAACCCTTGGAGCGGCTGAACGCCGCCTTGGCCTTGGCTACCGCCGCCTCGAAGTCCTTCTCGGTGCCCGGCTTGACGTCGATTTGTGCGATCTCGGTGATCATCGTTTCCACCCTTCTTGTTTGACAGGGCGTGTCTAGCGCAGGCGGCCGAAAAGAAAAAGGCGCCGAAACGGCGCCTTGGATCACCTTGGGGTCACAGCCAAACCGCCCTGCTTCTTCTCAGGCGAACAACAGGACTATGCCGGCCACCGTCAGCGCGCAGGCCACAAACAGCGTGAGCGGCCGATAGTCGCGTTTCTCTGCGTAGCGCCCCTGGGCGCGGCGCTCGGTGATCAGCGCCGTCTCATATTCGTCCGATGTCGAGAAGATGCAGCCGAAGCCGCCGCGTGCGGATGCCGCGGCCGTTTCGAGCGACACGAGAGCGGCATGCGAGGTCTGTTGACGGATCGACTCCATGACCACGATGGTAGGGGGCGACGGTAAACAGCGCCTTACCGCACGCCTCTTCTCGCAACCTACGCCGTCACGGGCCGTGGCACCGGGAGCCGCGCGGCGGTCTGACGGCGCCAATTTTCCAGCGAAAGTGGGAGCTCTTCGGCGGCCTCGACGCGATTGCGGCCGCCGCGCTTGGCCTGGTAGAGCGCGGTATCGGCGGCGGCAAGCAGCACCTCGAGCTCGGTGCCGGCCGGCCCACCGGCGACGCCGATGCTGACGGTGGTGTCGACTGGTCCCTCGTCGACGACGATGCCCGAGGTCTCGAACGCCTCGCGCACGCGCTCGGCGACCAGCACGCCCTCTTCCAGCGAGCACGGCAGCAGCGCCGCGAACTCCTCGCCGCCGATCCGGCCCGACAGGTCGGAGATGCGCAGATTGGTGGTCACGACGGTCGAGAACAGCTTGAGCATCTCGTCGCCCGCGGGATGGCCGAAGCGGTCGTTGATCGACTTGAAGTGGTCGATGTCGAAGATCATGACCGTCACCGGCCGCCCCGCCTTGGCCTCGCGCTCGATGACGCGTGAGCAGGCTTCCGCAAAACCGCGTCGGTTGAACATGCCGGTCAGCGGGTCCATCGATGCAGCGGTCTTGTGCGCGGTCACTGTGCGCTCGGACACCAGCATGAAGATCACGAATACCGTGCCGACGGCGTAGAGAATGAGCTCGACCGCGAACACCGTGACCCAGATGCTGCTGGAGAAGTGCGGATCGTTCGGCCGCAGCAAGCTGCCGATCAGGACCGGCATCATCAGCACGCAACCGTGCATGATTGGCACGGCGTAGACCGGCCAGCTCCGTTGCAGGCTTTTGCGCCGCTCGGACCAGAGCTCGCCCGCGGTCAGTGCTGCGTAGACCGAGACGATGCCGGCGCCGATCAACATGCGCATCGTCGCGGCGGCCGGATCGAGCAGCGTCACCGCGCCCGCCCAGCCGAGTGCGCCGAACAGAAGTCCCGGCCAGTTCGGCTTGCGGCCATGGAAGACGCGCGCGGCGTTCCAGACCATGCCGCAGGCGACGAAGCCCACGGCGTTCAGCGCGAGGTAGAGCTGCGCGCCGAGCTTGTCGCCGGCGGCCGTCCACAGCGCGACGGAGGCTGCGCCGAGCAGATAGGCGGTGCCCCACCATTTCAGCGCCGGACTTTTTTCTTGCCTGCCGAAGAACACCATCATGGCTCCGAGCAGTGCGGCTACCATCGTGGCAACCAGATATAGCGTGATGCTATCGAGCGACATCATGTCAGCCCCCTTTGAAACCAAGTCATTACGCGATCAGCCCGATCGCGCGCCCTTCCAGGTGCGACGCTAGGTCTTGCGAGTTCCATTCAGGTTTTCATGCAGACGCAACTTTTCGGGAAAACACCGGCTCAATTTGCATACAAACGAACAACAAAAAGGGCGCCGAATTCGGCGCCCTTTTGCATTTCATTGAAGCCGCTTTCGCGACGAATTTTATCGAAGCGGTTAGCGCTTGGAGAACTGGAAGGACCGGCGGGCCTTTGCCTTGCCGTACTTCTTGCGCTCGACCACGCGGGAGTCGCGGGTCAGGAAGCCGCCCTTCTTGAGCACGGTCCGCAGTTCCGGCTCGAAATGCGTCAGCGCCTTGGAGATGCCGTGGCGGACGGCGCCGGCCTGGCCGGACAGACCGCCACCGGCGACGGTGCAGATCACGTCGTACTGGCCGGAACGCTGGGCCACGGAGAACGGCTGCTCGATCATCATGCGCAGCACGGGACGGGCGAAATAGACCTCGAGCTCGCGCGAGTTGACCGTGACCTTGCCGGCGCCTGGCTTGATCCACACGCGGGCGACAGCGTCCTTGCGCTTGCCGGTGGCATAGGCGCGGTTGAACTTGTCGACCTTCTTCTCGTGCTTGGGCGCATCGGGCGCGGCCGTCTTGAGCTGCGAGAGCTGGTCGAGCGACTGGATGGATTCGGCCATGTTATGCGGCCCTCGTGTTCTTGCGGTTCAACTTCGCGATGTCGATCTTTTCCGGGCTCTGGGCCTCGTGCGGATGATCGGCCCCGCCATAGACGCGGAGATTGCCCATCTGGACGCGACCGAGCGGCCCACGCGGGATCATGCGCTCGACAGCCTTCTCAAGCACGCGCTCGGGATGACGGCCTTCGAGGATCTGGCGCGCGGTGCGCTCCTTGACGTGGCCGACATAGCCGGTGTGCTTGTAATAGGTCTTCTGCTCGCGCTTGCGACCGGTCAGCACCGCATGCTGGGCGTTGATGATGATGACGTTGTCGCCGCAATCGACATGCGGGGTGTAGGTCGGGAGGTGCTTGCCGCGCAGCCGCATGGCAACGATAGTGGCGAGACGACCGACGACCAGACCCTTGGCGTCGATCAGCACCCACTTCTTCGTCACCTCGGCGGGCTTTGCCGAAAAGGTTTTCATATCTGAATTTCCGTGGACGGGAGATGACGGCGCGAACGACGCGCCGGACTGGGCGGTTTCTAGAGAAGTGACACGCGCGGGTCAATGCCCCGAAAGAGAAATTAGATCAGCAAAATCAATAAGTTAAAAATATGGTGCGATAATACCTCAAAAAACCTCAAACATTTGGAATGGAATAGGTCGATGTGACATGCGCAATGGGGTCCGGCGATGTGCCCGAGAGCAGGTTCACCTCCCCGACCGCCAGCCGCTTGCCGAGCTTCAGAAGGCGGGCTTCCGCCAGCACGTCCTGCCCCGGCTGACCCTTGCGCAGGAAATTGATGTTGAGATTGGTGGTGACCGCGAGCCCGATCGGCCCGATCGCGGATAGCAGCACCACATACATGGCGAAATCGGCGAGCGCCATGAGCGTCGGACCCGACACGGTTCCACCCGGCCGCAGCATCCTTTCGCTGTAGCGCTGGCGCAGCAGCGCGGTCTGTCCGTCAGCGCTCTCGATGGTGATGTCGTCGCCGCTGAAGGCCTGGGGAAACTCCTCACGGAGAAACTGCTCGACCTCCGCCACGCTCATTTTCGCTGACGCCATGCCACCCCTCGCCCTCGCTTCACGTTGCCTGTTACATTAAGTTATCAGCGTCATCCAACTGCAAGACCCCAAACGGAATCTTCAATGTCCGTCCAGCACGCCCGCGCCCCCTCCCCGGAACCGCCGATCCTGCTGCGCGAGATCGTCGGCACCATCGCCGTGCTCACGCTGAACCGCCCTGCCGCGCGCAACAGCCTCTCGGAGGCGATGATCGGCCAGCTGCATGCGAGCTTCAATGCGATCGCCGAGGACAAGCGCATCCGCGCCGCCGTCATCGCCGCCAACGGCCCGGCCTTCTCCGCCGGTCACGACATGAAGGAATTGACCGCGCGCCGCAGCGATCCCGATCGCGGCCGCGCCTATTTCGCCGAGATCATGAACGCCTGCAGCGCGATGATGCAGGCCATCGTGCGCCTGCCCAAGCCGGTGGTTGCTGCCGTCCAGGGGATTGCGACGGCGGCCGGCTGCCAACTCGTCGCAAGCTGCGACCTCGCGATCGCATCCGACGCCGCCAGCTTTGCCACGCCGGGCGTCGACATCGGCCTGTTCTGCTCAACGCCGATGGTGGCGCTGTCGCGGAACGTGCCGCGCAAGCAGGCAATGGAGATGCTGCTGACCGGCGAGCCGATCCCGGCCGCACGCGCCCGCGAGATCGGCCTCGTCAACCGTGTGGTCGCGGCCGGCACCGAACGCGATGCTGCGATCGCGCTGGCGGAACAGGTCGCGCTGAAATCCGCCTACACCGTGAAACTCGGCAAGGAGGCGTTCTACCGCCAGGCCGAGATGAGCCTTGCGGACGCCTACCGCTACGCGGCGGAGGTGATGACCGAGAACATGATGGCGCGCGATGCCGAGGAAGGCATCCAGGCTTTCATCGAAAAGCGCGAGCCGAAATGGGAAGATAAGTAACCCCGTCATTGCGAGCGAAGCGAAGCAATCCAGCAATTCCACTACAGTGACTAGACTGGATTGCTTCGTCGCTCCGCTCCTCGCAATGACAAGAAAAAGACAGCTGATGAATCACGACGCCTATCCCGACAACTACATCCGCGGCATCCTCAACAGCGTGAAGTCGATCGCCATGGTCGGCGCCTCGCCTGTCAATGTGCGGCCGAGCTACTTCGCGTTCAAATATCTGGCGCAGCGCGGCTATGACATGATTCCGGTCAATCCCGGCCATGTCGGCAAGGATCTCATCGGAAAACCCTTCGTCGGCTCGCTTGCCGACATCGGCCGTCCCGTCGACATGATCGACATCTTCCGCAACTCCAGTCACATCATGCCCGTTGTGGAAGAAGCCTTGAAGCTCGATCCGCTGCCGAAGGTGATCTGGATGCAGTTGGGGGCACGCGACGATGCGGCCGCGGAGAAGGCCGAGGCTGCCGGTATCAAGGTCGTGATGAACCGCTGCCCCAAGATCGAATATGGCCGGCTGTCCTCCGAAATCTCCTGGATGGGCGTCAACTCGCGCACGCTCAGCTCCAAGCGGCCCCCTGCACCGACGCAGGGCATGCAATTGTCGCTCAATCGCACGAGTGTCGGCGGCGGCAATACCGCAGCGGCCGATCGCGCGGCCAAGAACAAGACCGAGCAGAGCTGACGCGGCTGCGAAAGATTCGTTTCGCGAACGCGACAAAGCGAAGCACGGCAGTTTCGAACAAGGCCATGCCTGCGCGAGCGCCTTGACGACGGCCATCGCCGCGATCAGCATGCCGCGCATTTTCAGCCGCCCCCCAAGAACAGGACGCCACGAATGAGCGATCGCCTTCCGGGATTTTCGACCCTTGCCGTGCATGCCGGTGCACAGCCCGATCCGACGACCGGCGCGCGCGCAACGCCGATTTATCAGACGACCTCTTTCGTCTTCAACGACGCGGATCATGCCGCTTCGCTGTTCGGCCTCCAATCGTTCGGCAACATCTATACCCGCATCGGCAATCCCACGAACGCCGTGCTGGAGGAGCGCGTCGCCGCGCTCGAGGGCGGCACCGCCGCGCTTGTGGTCGCCTCGGGCCATGCCGCGCAGGTCGTGGTGATGCAGCAATTGCTGCAGCCCGGCGATGAATTCATCGCGGCGCGAAAACTCTATGGCGGCTCGATCAACCAGTTCACCCACGCGTTCAAGAGCTTCGGCTGGAACGTGGTGTGGGCGGACCCCGATGACATTTCGAGCTTCGAGCGCGCGGTGACGCCGCGGACCAAGGCGATCTTCGTCGAATCCATCGCCAATCCCGGCGGCAGCATCACCGACATCGAAGCGATCTCCACGGTGGCGCGCAAGGCCGGCGTGCCGCTGATCGTCGACAACACACTGGCGACGCCCTATCTGATCAAGCCGATCGACCACGGCGCCGACATCGTCGTGCATTCCTTGACGAAATTTTTGGGCGGCCATGGCAACTCGATCGGCGGCGTCATCGTCGATGCCGGCACCTTCGACTGGTCGAAGGACGGCAAATATCCGATGCTATCGGAGCCGCGACCCGAATATCACGGCATCAAGCTGCACGAGACGTTCGGCAATTTCGCCTTCGCGATCGCTTGCCGCGTGCTCGGCCTGCGCGACCTCGGCCCCGCGCTGTCGCCGTTCAACGCCTTCCTCATTCTCACCGGCATCGAGACACTGCCGCTGCGCATGCAGAAGCACTGCGACAATGCCAAGGCGATCGCCGAATACCTCGCCGGCCATCCCGCGGTGGCGTCGGTGAGCTATGCTGGCCTGGCGAACGACAAGTACAACCAGCTCGCGCGCAAATACGCGCCGAAGGGCGCGGGTGCGGTGTTCACCTTCAGCCTGAAGGGTGGCTATGACGCCGGCGTCAGCCTGGTATCGAAGCTGACGCTGTTCTCGCATCTGGCCAATGTCGGCGACACCCGCTCGCTGGTGATCCACCCGGCTTCCACCACGCACAGCCAGCTCGATGATGCCGCCAAGGTGAAGTCCGGCGCCGGCCCCGACGTGGTCCGCCTGTCGATCGGCATCGAGGATAAGGAAGACCTGATCGCGGACCTCGAGCAGGCTCTGGGGACGTGAGCCACGTTTCGAGTACGCGGATGTTGACGTCATGCCCGGGCTTATCCCGGGCATCCACGTTCTTTGGCGCCAGTAGAAGAAAGGTCGTGGATGGCCGGGTCAAGCCCGGGCATGACGGCTTGGGCATACACCTCGAGCGCGCGTTCGAACGGACAGTGGGCACCCGCCGTTAACACCCTCTCCGCTCGCGGCTGACATACTGGGCCGCCGAGATTGATTCGGAGCCGACCATGCTGCGATGGATAATGTCCCCTCTGGCCGTGATGCTGATGGTCACGAGCGCGCTCGCGGCCGACCAGGTTGTCGTGCAGAAGAAGCGACACGAGCAATTGCCGCCGGGGCTGCCGCGTCCGCATTACAAGTACCGCACCACGATCGCGCCGGCAGAGCCGCCGAAGGTCTGGGTCGAGACAGATCCGGACGCGCTGATCTCGCCGGCCTATGGAGCCGGCAGCTACATCCGCAACCTGCCGGGCACACCGCTATTGCCGGGCGCGCACACGCTGCCTGGTTATTACGGCCGTCCCTGGGACTACGATTATCAGGGGGCGTATTATGGCGGCCCGCAGGTCGACTATTTCTGGCGCCTGCCCTACGCCTGCGGCGTCTACGGCTATTGCTGATCAGCCGGCCTGGCGTGCGGGGACGACGCGCGAATAGGTCTGTGCAGGCTTTCGTGCCGCGAGCCGCTCGGCCTGCATCACCGCCAGCGTCAGAACGAGGATCGCGACGGCCTGATGTGCAAGCGCAAGCCCGATCGGCACCTGGTTGAGCAGCGTCAGGATGCCGAGCATCGCTTGCAGGCTGACCGCAGCAAACAGCCACACGGCACCGCTCGCGGCAGAACCTGCGCGCGAGCGCACGGCGTCGAACCCATGCAGTGCCGCCAGCGCGAACAGTGTGTAGGCCATCATGCGGTGCTCGAACTGCACGGTCAGCACATTGTCGAACAGGTTGCGCCACCACGGCGTCTCGAACCACAGCCGCTCCGCCGACGGGATAAACGCACCGTCGATCTCGGGCCAGGTGTTGTAGGCGCGCCCGGCCCGCAGGCCCGCCACCAGCGCGCCGAGATAAAGCTGCACGAAGGTCACGACGACGAGCACCGCGCTTGCCAGCTTCAGGCGCACCGAGACAACGATCTCCTGCCGCGCGCCGAGCCGCCGCAAGGTCCAGACGATGCCGGCGAAGATCAGCAGCGCCAGAACCAGATGCGTCGCAAGCCGATACTGCGACACTTCGACCCGTTCAGAGAGGCCGGAGGCTACCATCCACCAGCCGACCGCGCCTTGCAGCGCGCCGAGGCCGAACAGCAGCCAGAGCCGCCGCTTCAATTCGCCCGATAGCCCCCCGCGCCACAGGAAGAACAGGAACGGCAACAGATAGGCGACACCGATGAAGCGGCCGAGCAGCCGGTGGCTCCATTCCCACCAGAAGATGGTCTTGAACTCGGACAGGTTCATGCCTGCATTGAGCTCGCGATATTGCGGGATCTTCTTGTAGGCCTCGAAGGCCTCCGTCCACTGCGTCTCGCTGAGCGGCGGCATCGCGCCCGTTACCGGCTTCCATTCGACGATCGAAAGCCCGGCCTCCGTCAGCCGCGTCGCGCCGCCGACCAGCACCATCAACGCGATCAGCGCGGCCACGGAGATGAGCCACCAGCGCACGGCGCGAGGCGGGTCGGACGGAGCTGTTATCGTGGTCATTTCGGCCGGAAAACCAGTGCTTGAACCAGGCTGCGCGCCCCTTATAGTCCCCCGCTCCTGCAGCGCAAGTTACGCGAAAGCCGCAATTTCCCCCATGAAGATCCGCACTCGCAAGTTCCTCGGTACCATCGCGCTCCTGGTGCTGGCGGCGACCTGGGCGCTGCTCGGCATGGCGCTGGCGCAGATGCCGTGGATTGCGGAATCCGGATGGCGGCAGGCGATCTATTATGTCGTGGTCGGCATGGGCTGGGTGCTGCCGGCAATGCCGGTCGTGAGCTGGATGCAGCGCCCCGACCCGGTTTAGCCCACGCAAACGCGCTTGCGCGTTTCAGCTCAAGACGATGCACTGCCCGTCGGCTTCACCGGCGGAAACGTCGCGCCGGAGAGCAGCACGCGCAGCATCCGCAGCGAGCGACGCCGGCCGTCCCAGGAAATTCGCGGCAACGCGCGCAGATTGGTCCGCCCTTCGACGTCGACGATGCCGGAAATCGTCGACACCGCACTGGCAAAGCCCGCCTCCTCCGCCATCACCACGTGGCTGCGCCGAAACGAGATGCGATCGCCGAACGGATAGGCAAAGTGTCCGATCTCACGGTGGAACGCGGACTCCGCCACCGCCCTGCCCATCGCCATTTCGCGCGCAGCCGCCGTATCCTTCATGGTGGCGAGCGCGGAATAATTCACCGTGGCGCTGCCGATCGTCACCAGCGGGTCGGCCGCAAGTTTCGAAAGATCCGACCAATCCATCGACGCCTCGCGCGAGAGCGCGGCGAGATCCACCGCATGGCGCCTGCAGAGATCGTTGATCGCAGCCGACAGTTCCGCCGGCGGCAAGGTTCTGAGCCACTGTTCGAGCAGCGTGAACAGCGCCTGCTTCTCGGCCCGTCCGGTTACGACGAAACGCTGCTGCTTCTCGCCCATCATGAGGCTGATGCGGCTCTCGCGCGCAATGACCTGTTCGAGCGCGAGCCACCAGGATTCGCCGACGCCGTCGGGAAAAGCGGTCGGCACGTAGACCGTGAACGGAGCGCCGTGGCGCGACAGCACCGGATAGGCGAAGGTGGCGAGATCCTTGTACGCACCATCGAAGGTCAGCGCCACGAAGCGCCGCTGCGCATGCAGCGTCACCGCGCGCCGGCAGACCTCATCCATGCCGACGATGTCGAACTTCCACCGCTTCAACGCGTCAAGCACGCGGTCGAGGAATTTGGGTGTGATCTCATTGGCGAGCAGCGGCTGGAACGGCGCGCGCCCGCGCGGCCTCACGCGCTGAAAGCGCAGGATCGCACCCGCTCCGCCTGCGCTCCGTCCGCGCAGCCGATGCTGGCCGGTGAACCAGGCCAGTTCCAGCCGCAGCCGTTCCATCCATCGGTCGTCGGAAGCCAATATCCGTCCTTTGCGAGCCGGCGAGCGGCCGGTTCCGCTTTCCATTCTCCTTACTCTTTGTTGACATTTCTTTGCAAAGGTCGGCCACAGGCCGAACTACGCTTGTTTTCCATTTTCTCGACAGGTTTCGCGAATGACCATGGCTGCGGCGATGCAAAGCCGGACGGCAGAAGCGCCAGCGCGGTCGAAAGCGAGCCGCATCGCTGACGTCGACATCGTCAGCGATCTCGCCATGGCCGAACCGGACTGGCGCGCGCTGGAGAGGCCCGGCCACCTCGCAACGCCCTATCAGCGCTTTGACCTGCTCGCCCCCTGGCAGCGCCTCGCCGGAGAGCATGAAGGCGCGAGACCGCTTATCGTCATTGGCCGCGATGCCGAGCGCCAGCCGCTCGTCGTGCTGCCATTGTGCATGCGGCAAAGCCATGGCGTCACCGTCGCCTGCTTCATGGGCGGCAAGCACACGACCTTCAACATGGGCTTGTGGGACGCCGATTTCGCCGGTCACGCCAACACCGCCGATCTCGACGCGCTGCTTGCGGCCTTGCGCGCGCGCGTCGACGTGCTCGCACTCTCGCAGCAGCCGAAGCGCTGGCGCGGTCAGCCAAACCCCTTCGCGCTGCTGCCGCGCCAGAATTCGATCAATGGCTGCCCGTCGCTCGCGATGCCGCCCGGCGGCCCGCCGGCGTCGCGCATCAGCAACTCCTTCCGCCGCCGTCTGAAGAGCAAGGAAAAGAAGCTCCAGGCGCTCGCCGGCTACCGCTACCACCTCGCCACCACCGATGACGACATCACGCGCCTGCTCGACTGGTTCTTCCGCGTCAAGCCGGCACGAATGGCGGAGCAGAAGTTGCCGAACGTGTTCGCCGAGCCTGGCGTCGAGGCCTTCATCCGCACGGCCTGCCTTGCGCCGCGCGGCGAGGCCCGCATCATCGACATCCATGCGCTGGAATGCGACGAGGAGGTGATCGCGATCTTCGCCGGCGTCGCCGACGGAAGCCGCTTCTCGACGATGTTCAACACCTACACGATGTCGGAGCATTCGCGCTTCAGCCCCGGCCTGATCCTGATGCGCAACATCATCGATCGCTACGCGGAAGCGGGTTACGACTCGCTCGATCTCGGCATCGGCTCGGACGACTACAAGCGCATGTTCTGCAAGGACGACGAAGAGATTTTTGACAGCTTCATCCCGCTGACCTCGCGCGGCAAGCTCGCGGCGATGGCGATGTCATCGCTGAACCACGGCAAGCGCCTCGTGAAGCAGAACCAGATGCTGTTCGACCTCGCGCGAAGACTGCGGCGCGCATTCAGGTAGGACAGCTACTTCCAAATCGATCTCTCCACTCGTGAGCTCGGCACCCACTCCCACAGGCGGAGAGGGTAAGAGAGATCACGCCGCCACCACGCGCGGCGCTTCGACTGCATCCGACGGCTGCACGGGCTTCTTCAGCATCGTCACTTCGCTGAAGCCGACCGCCTTGAGCTGCTCGCACATCGAGCTGCGGGCCTCGGCAGGCATGCCGGCGTCCGGCACCACGACGGCGCGAGCGTTCGTCGTCAGCAACTCGGCTGGCAGGTCGGAGGCGGTGCCGGCGTCGAGCAGCACGTGGTCATAGACGCGGAGCAAGGCATCGATCGCCAGCATCACGCGCGGCGATTGCAGCAGGCTGCGGTCGAAGCCCGGACGACCCGCGGCGACGAGCTGAAGGCGCGAGAGCCTATCCTTGGTGATGATCTGCGCGAACGACGCTTCGCCCTGCATCAATTCGGCAAGGCCCGGCGCCAAAGGATCGGCCGAGATGGCTGAAATCGTCGGCGACGATGCCGCGAGATCGACGACCACGACCCGGGCCTCGCGCGCCAGATGGCGCGCCAGCGTCAGCGCGGTCAGCGTGATATCCTCGCCCGCAGCGGTGCCGAGCACCGTCACCTTGCGCGCGGCGGCGCCGTCGCGGCGCAGGCTGTCGGCAAGCTGATCGATCTCGGCAAACTCGGTGATATCGGCGTCAGAGGCCATCTCCGGCTGCAGCGGCGCCGGCTCGCTCGCCACGGACTCGATCTCGACGACCGGTTCACTGCGGGCAGCAACCCGCGAGCCGGCAGAGGCCGGCGTGAATGCGGCCATTCCGCGCGGCGCGGTCATGCGCAGCAGCTCGCCGGTGACGACGACGCCGGTGCTGAGCAGCAGCGTCGCCAGCGTGGCGATGAGCACGATCGGCAGCTTCTTCGGATAGGCGATCGTGTTCGAGACGATGGCGCGCGAGATGATGCGTCCTTCGGTCGGCGCGGTGTCGATGGTCTCGCGGGTATTCGCCTCGCGATATTTGGCGAGATAGGTCTCGAGCAGGTCGCGCTGCGCCTTGGCTTCGCGCTCCAGCGCGCGGAGCTGGACGTCCTGGCCGTTGGTCGATGTCGCCTGCTTCTTGAGCTGATCGAGGCTGGCGGTAAGGCTGTCGACGCGACTGCCGGCGATCCGTGCGTCATTCTCCAGCGAGCGCGAGATCTTGCCCGCCTCGTCACGAATCTGCGTGTCGAGATCGCCGATCTGCGCCTTCAATTCCTTGATGCGCGGATGATTGCCGAGCAGCGTCGAGGACTGCTCGGCAAGCTGCGCGCGCAGCGTCACCCGCTGCTCGGACAGCCGGCGCATCAGCTCGGAATTCAGCACCTCCGATGCCTCGATCGGCTTGCCGCTCTGCAGCATCTCGCGGATCAGCCGCGCCCTGGCTTCGGCGTCAGCCTTCATCGCGCGCGCGTTGTTGAGCTGGGTGTTGAGCTCGCCCATCTGCTGGTTCGACAGCGTGGTGTTGTTGGTACCGACGAACAGCGAGGATTTGGAACGAAAATCCTCGGCCTTGGCCTCGGCCTCCGAGACTTTCTTGCGCAGGCTCTCGATCTCACCCGACAGCCACGCACTGGCCGACCTGGCCTGCTCCTGGCGCGCGCTCTGTTGCAGCACCAGATAGCCGTCGGCGATCGAGTTGGCGACGCGCGCGGCCAGCTCCGGATCGGTCGACTGGAATTCCACGACGATCACGCGCGACTTGTCGACCGCGTAGGCGGTCAGGCGGTCGTAATAAGAATCCAGCACACGTTCTTCGGGCGTCATCGAGAACGGATCGCGGCCGATCCCGAACAGCCCTGCCAGCGACTTCAGCGGCGAGATGCCGCGCAGGACGGGATCGAATTCGGGCAGCTCCGCGAGCTTGTTCTTCCTGATGATCTCGCGCGCCAGATCGCGCGACAGCACGAGCTGCACCTGGCTGGTAACGGCCTCTGCATCGAGCGCCTGCCGCTCCTCGGTGCTGCGGTCGCTGGTCGGACGCAGGAACACGTTCTCGCGGCCATCGATCAGGATGCGGGATTCCGACTTGTAGCGTGGCGTCACCAGATTGACACCGGCCAGCGCGAGCACCAGCGCCAGCAACGTCGGCGCGATGATGAAGCCGCGGCTGCGCTTGAGCGCGGCACCGAGCGCATGCAGATCGATGTCGCCGGATACGGCCTGGGTCGGCCGCGCGACAGCGGGCTTCGGCTCGGGCTTGTGCAAGGCCCGCTCGATCACGGCGTTGTCCTTGCCGGCACGCCAGAACGCTAAACGCATCACACACTCCCGCAAGGGCAACGCTGCTACCCACCTCAACCGGCGCGATTACACTCCATTAAGGTTGCCGCTGGGTTAATCGCGCCACATGCGTGCATGGCGCGAACGTACACTCGCGCGCGAACACCATTTGTTAACCATGAGCCCCCTTAATCGGAATCGATACCTCAGTGGATTGCTACGTCATCGCCTGCGAGCGCCGGTTCAGATCATGCCTCCCCCTGTCGACCGGCCGCTTCGCATCCTGCACGCCGTGCGTGCCCCCGTCGGTGGCATCTTCCGCCACATCCTCGACCTCGCCAACGGGCAAGTCGATCGCGGACATCATGTCGGAATCCTCGCCGACGATCTCACCGGCGGCGAGCGCGCGGCGAATGCGCTGGCCGAAATCGCACCGCGTCTGAAGCTCGGTGTCCATCGGCTGGCGATCCGCCGCGAACCATCGCCCGACGATTTTCTCGTCTGGCTGCGCATGAAGCGCCTGATCGCCAAGCTCGATCCGGATGTGATGCACGGCCATGGCGCCAAGGCCGGCGCCTTCGTGCGGCTCAGGCGACGCTCGGGCGACACCATCCGCATCTATACCCCGCATGGCGGCTCGCTGCATTATCCCCTGCACACCTTCAAGGGCGAGTTCTACGCGCGACTTGAACGGACGCTGATGAACAGCACCGACCTGTTCCTGTTCGAAAGCGCCTTCGCCCGCGACACCTATCAGCGCATCGTCGGTACGCCCAAAGGTGTGGTGCATTGCGTCTTCAACGGCGTCACGCCGGAGGAATTCGAGCCCGTCGCCATCGCCGACGATGCGACCGACCTCGCTTATGTCGGCGAGTTCCGGCACATCAAGGGCGCGGACCTTCTCGTCGACGCGGTGGCGCGTCTGCATGCCCAGGGTCGTAACGTCACTCTGACACTCGGCGGCGATGGCGAAGAGCTGGCGGTGCTGAAGGCGCAGGTCGAGAGGCTCGGCCTGACCAATTCGATCCGCTTCATCGGCCACGTCAAGGCGCGCTACGGTTTCTCGAAGGGGCGGCTGCTGGTCGTTCCCTCGCGCGGCGACTCCATGCCCTATGTCGTGATCGAAGCCGGCGCGGCCGGCATCCCCATGATCGCCGCAAAGGTCGGCGGCATCCCCGAGATCTTCGATGCCGAAAGTTCCGCCTTGTTCGCTCCGAGCAATGCCGAGGCCATGGCGGAAGCCATTGGGTCTGCACTGGATGATCCGAAAGCGACTGCCCAGCGCGCGGCGAGGTTGCGCGAGCGCATCTCGGCGCACTTCTCGCAACAGGCGATGGTGGACGGCGTGCTGGCCGGCTATCGCGATGCGTTTATCAATCATTAACCATCCTTAAGACGGCTTTAGAATTTCTTCCGATTTGTCCGATAAGCGAGAGCGAGGGGGACTCCCGCGCTTCGCGCGCCTATATGCGCGTCCAGCGGGGTTCAGGAATGGACGTGGACGACCGTGGAACAGCTCAACGCACGCTCGATGCTCGACGCCGCGACCAGCGCCGCGGCCGCCCCAGCTGACAAGCCCTTTATCGAGCGCCGTCGCCGGCTCTCACCCGCAGCGCTCGAGGTGGTCAATCAGAAGGTCGCCCGTGCCTATTCGCCGATCGTGATCGCCGGCTTCGTGCGCGTCGCTGATTTCGTTCTGCTCAGCCTCGTCGGCACGGTGCTTTACGTCGGCTACGTCGCGCCGCAGACCGGCTTCCGCTGGGAATATCTCGCCGCGATCTCTGCCGTCGCGGCGGCAGCCGTGATCTGCTTCCAGGCCGCCGACATGTATCAGGTGCAGCTCTTCCGCGGTCAGCTCCGCCAGATGACCCGGATGATCTCGTCCTGGGCGTTCGTGTTCCTGCTGTTCATCGGCATTTCCTTCTTCGCCAGGCTCGGCGGCGAAGTGTCGCGGCTATGGCTCGCCGCCTTCTTCTTCCTTGGCCTCGCCGCGCTCGTGGCCGAGCGCCTGGTGCTGAGAACGCTGGTGCGCAACTGGGCGCGCGAGGGCCGGCTCGATCGCCGCACCATCATCGTCGGCTCTGACCGCAACGGCGAAGAGCTGGTCGAGGCATTGAAGGCGCAGGAGGACTCCGACATCCACGTGCTCGGCGTGTTCGACGACCGTAACGACAGCCGCGCGCTCGATGCCTGCGCGGGTGCGCCGAAGCTCGGCAAGGTCGACGACATCGTCGAGTTCGCCCGCCGCACCCGCGTCGATCTCGTGCTGTTCGCGCTGCCGATCTCGGCGGAGACGCGCATCCTCGAGATGCTGAAGAAACTCTGGGTGTTGCCCGTCGACATCCGCCTCTCCGCGCACACCAACAAGCTGCGTTTCCGTCCCCGCTCCTATTCCTATCTCGGCGAGGTGCCTACGCTCGACGTGTTCGAGGCGCCGATCACCGACTGGGATCTGGTGATGAAATGGCTGTTCGACCGCATCGTCGGCGGCCTCGCGCTGCTCGCGGCCCTTCCCGTGATGGCGCTGGTGGCACTGGCGGTGAAGCTCGACAGCCCAGGCCCGGTGCTGTTCCGCCAAAAGCGCTTCGGCTTCAACAACGAGCGCATCGACGTCTACAAATTCCGCTCGATGTATCACCATCAGGCCGACCCGACAGCCTCGAAGGTCGTCACCAAGAACGATCCGCGCGTCACCCGCGTCGGCCGCTTCATCCGCAAGACCAGCCTCGATGAGCTGCCGCAACTGTTCAACGTGGTCTTCTCCGGCAATCTCTCACTCGTCGGCCCGCGCCCGCACGCCGTGCAGGGCAAGCTCCAGAGCCGGCTGTTCGACGAGGCCGTCGACGGCTATTTCGCCCGTCACCGCGTCAAGCCGGGCATCACCGGATGGGCCCAGATCAACGGCTGGCGCGGCGAGATCGACAACGAAGAGAAGATCCAGAAGCGCGTCGAGTTCGATCTCTACTACATCGAGAACTGGTCGGTGCTGTTCGACCTCTACATCCTCCTGAAGACGCCGCTCTCGCTGCTGACCAAGAACGAGAACGCGTATTGAGTTCGTCGCGCCCCGGCTTGACCGGGGCATCCAGTACTCCGCGGCATCGAGGCTTGGCTTCACTGTCTCGGATTACTGGATCGCCCGGTCAGGCCGGGCGATGACAGCGTGTTTTGTGTCCACGAGTTGTGTGAGCGTGTGATGGCGTATGCGGCGACAGTCGGGGGAATGAATGCAGCCGCGCCGGCTGCGCCCGGCGTGCTGGCCTTGCAGCGCGCGATGGTGTGGCTGGCCGGCGCCTGCGGCGCGATCGTCTTCATCGAGCCCAGCCCCTACGAGGTCGTAACGCTGCTTGCGACCGTCACCTTCTTCGCCACCGGCCTGCGGCTTCGCCTCGTCTTCATGCCGCTCGCGCTGCTGCTAATCCTGCTCAATGTCGGCTACACCATCAGCGCCATTCCGCTGCTCGGCCAGTCCGAGGTGGCAAGCTGGATCGCAACCTCCTGGTACATGGCGGTGACGGTGGTGTTCTTCGCCATGGTCACATCGGAGGATACGGCGGCGCGGCTCGGCATGCTGCGGCGCGGCCTCGTGGTCGGCGCGATGGTCGCATCGCTGTCGGCAATCGCCGGCTACTTCAATCTCGTTCCTGGCGGCCACGACCTTCTGACGCTCTACGAGCGCGCGCGCGGCACTTTCAAGGACCCGAACGTGCTCGGCGCGTTTCTGATCCTGCCGGCGCTGTTCTCGTTGCAAAGCGTGGTCTCGGACAAGCTGGCCAAGGCGTTCCGCAACGCGATCGCCTTCGCCATCATGGCGCTCGCGATCCTGCTCGCCTTCTCGCGCGCTGCCTGGGGCGGCCTGATCCTGACCTCCGGCTTCATGCTCGCGCTGATGGTGCTGACCAGCCCGAGCAACGCACAGCGCTCGCGCATCATCATCATGGCACTTGTTGCAGCCGTGCTGGGGCTGGCGCTGATCGCGATCCTGCTTTCATTCGATTCCATCGCGGAGATGTTCAAGCAGCGCGCGAGCTTCGACCAGAGCTACGACGAAGGCCGCTTCGGCCGCTTCGGCCGCCACATCCTCGGCGCCGAGATGGCGCTCGACCTGCCGTTCGGCATCGGCCCCCTGCAATTCCACCGCTACTTCCCCGAAGACACCCACAATTCCTACCTGAACGCCTTCATGTCGGGCGGCTGGCTCTCCGGCATCTGCTATCCCGCGCTGGTCTTCACCACCGTGATCACGGGCTTTCGCCACGTCTTCGTCCGCGTGCCCTGGCAGCGCGCCTATCTTGCGATCTTCTCCGCCTTCGTCGGCACCGTCGGCGAAAGCTTTATCATCGACACCGATCACTGGCGGCACTTCTGGATGATGCTGGGGGCGATGTGGGGCATGATCGCGGCCGCGCAGGCCTACAAGGCGGCGCATTCGGGCGTCGGAAAGGTTTCGCTGGAGCCCTAGCAGGCGTTTCGGAAAACGCGGCACACGGGCCAGCCGGACGCCGCCTTGTCTTTTCCTCATCGTGCTGCGTTGCGCAGCCCGACATCCCGAATATGTCCAATCCGTGATGTTCAGGCCCGGACATCCCGATTGACAAGCTGAGACCCGACAATTCTAATCGATTTTCCTTTCGCCAGAGCCGTTTGCTCGGACGAAACGAAGCTCGACTGCATGTCGCGACACAAAGAAGCGCGGTGCACAATGACGAAAAAGACGACCCAAGTCGTTTGTAATGTGGGAGGGGCGCCGCGGTGACAGGCGATGGCCCTCGGCGCAGTGATGACGAGCCGCCCGAGGGCACCCGCTCCGAGGTGCTGCGGGTCGATGGTCTATGCAAACGCTTCGGCGGTACCCAGGCCCTCAACGACGTCAGCATGGCCGTAGGTCGCGGCGAGGTCGTCGCTCTGCTCGGCGAGAACGGCGCCGGTAAATCGACCCTGATCAAAATCCTGGCGGGCGTGTACTCCGCGGACAGCGGAACAATCTCCTATGCGGGCCAGGATATGACGTCCTCGCTCAGGCGCCTGCCCCTATCGTTCATCCATCAGGATCTCGGACTGATCGACTGGATGACGGTTGCCGAAAACATCTGCCTGACGCTCGGATACCCCCGTCGTTTCGGCGTCATCGACTGGTCAAAGGCGCGCAGGCGCGCCGCGCTTGCTCTTGCAAAGCTTGGCGCCGACATCGACCCGGACCTCCGTATCCAGAGTCTGACACGAACGGAAAAGTCGCTGGTCGCGATCGCCCGTGCGCTTGCGACCGACGCCGAGATTCTGGTGCTCGATGAGCCGACTGCAAGTCTGCCTGCCGACGAGGTATTGCGCCTGTTCAAGGCGCTCCGTCGCCTGCGCGAGCACGGCGTGGGCATGATCTATGTCTCGCACCGCCTCGACGAGGTGTTCGAGGTCGCCGACCGGATGGTCGTATTGCGCGACGGCCGGGTGGCGGGCGAGCGCGTGGTCGCGCAGACGACGCCGGATGAAACCATCCTGCTCATCGTCGGACGCGAGCCATCCCAGGTTTTCCGACGGCCAGCGGAGCGCGAAGGCGCCGCTCGACTCGAACTTGACCATGCATCGATGGCGTCCGTCGGGCCGATCGACTGCCGCATCCACGCCGGCGAAATCGTGGGTCTCGTCGGCCTGCGTGGCGCCGGCCAGGAGGCCCTCGGCCGTGCGCTGTTCGGCATGGAAGCCGTTACCGGCGGACGCGTTCTGGTCGACGGCGTAGCCGTCGAGATCACATCTCCACGGAGCGCGATGGACCTCGGGATCAACCTCGTCTGCGCCGACCGCGTCGGAGAATCCATCGTCCCGGGACTGTCGGTACGGGAGAACTTCTTCCTCAATCCCCTTGCGGCAGGACACACGACCTCAACCTGGCTTGCGCCCGCGAAGGAGCGCGCGGCGGCGAGACGGCTCGGCGTGACCGTGGATCTTCGGCCCAACGATCCGAACCTGGCGATCGAGCTATTGTCCGGCGGCAACCAGCAGAAGGTCGCGGTCGGACGCTGGCTCAATCTGAAATCCAAGGTCTATGTCTTCGAGGATCCGACCGCCGGCGTGGACGTCGGCTCGAAGGCGGAGATCTACAAGCTGTTCGATGTGGCGCTCGCCGAAGGCGCCGCCATCCTGATCGTGTCGACCGACTTCGAGGAGATCGCAAAGGTCTGCCATCGCGCGCTGGTGTTCAGCCGCGGGCAGGTCGTTCGCGAGCTTCATTCCGACGACCTGTCCATCAGCAATCTGTTGTCCGCCGCTTCCGCCAGCGTTGCGGGCAGCTCCGTCGCAGCGTTAGGGGCGGCTCACCTGACCGAGGCCTGAGATGCAATCCATCAAGTCGAACGCCCTGGAGCCGACGCGACCCGAACTCGCAGCGCTGTCCAACGGGCAGGCGATCCTGCGATTGCTCCCGGTCTACGGCTTGCCCTTGCTGACGCTGCTCCTGATCATCTTCTTCTCGATCGCCCTGCCCGATACTTTTCCGACCTGGCTCAACGCACGCTCGATCCTTGCGGACAAGTCCATCGTTGCGCTGCTGGCGCTTGCTGCGACCTTGCCGATGATGGCCGGCCGCATCGATCTCACGGTCGGCTTCGGCATCGTGATGTGGCACATCCTGGCCATCAGCTTCCAGGTGAAATACGGCATCTCGTGGCCGATCGCCATCCTGCTGGTCGTCGCTTGCGCAGGCTTTGTCGGCCTCGTCAACGGCGTGCTGGTCGAAGTCGCCCAGGTCGATGCCTTCGTCGCGACGCTGGGCACCGGCACGATCCTCTATGCGCTCGCGCTCTGGCACACCGAAGGCCGCCAGATTATCGGCAATCTGCCGCCCGATTTCGTGGCGATCAATTGGGCGTCGGTGTTCGGCATACCAATTCCCGCCTTCTACGTGATCGGGCTCGCGCTTGTCCTGTGGGTCGTCAGCGAGCGCCTGCCGATCGGCCGCTTCATCTACGCGATTGGCGCCAACGAGAAGGCAGCCGCCCTCAACGGCATCCCGGTGCGCGCCTATGTCATCGGCGTGTTCGTGGCGTCCGGCGTCATCACCGGGCTCGCCGGTTGCGTGCTCGGGGCAAAGCTGCGCATCGGCCAGGCCAATGTGGGTCTCGATTTCCTCCTCCCTGCCCTCGTCGGCGCCTTCCTAGGATCGACGACGATCAAGCCCGGCCGCGTCAATGTTTGGGGGAGCGTATTCGGTATCCTCATTCTCGCCGTCGGCATTTCCGGCATCCAGTTGTTCGGCGGCGCGTTCTTCATCGAGCCCCTGTTCAACGGCACGACGCTGGTCGTCGCGATCGCGCTCGCAGCGTTCGCGCAGCGCCGTCGTGCAGTCGCCAAGCCGCCGCCACGCGATCCACAGGCCATGCCCGCCCAATCAAATTCCGCAGAGACGGCCAGGGCCACCTGACGCCGCTGCCTAAACCGCCGGCAAAGCCGGCCTGGCGACCGTCTCTGGCTGCCAGTTCAATCCGGGGAGAGAAGCAATGATAACGAGCAAAGTCGTACTGAAAGGGCTTTTGACGTCGGCGAGCGTCCTGCTGCTCGGCACGGCCTGGGCGCGCGCCGATGACGACGCCGCCTATATCCAAATGGCAAAGGCCTATCTTCAAAACGTGGCCGCACCCGTGACCAAGTGGGACGGGCCGACCACGGGTCCGAAAGCACAGGGCAAGAAGCTG
Organism: Bradyrhizobium ingae; assembly: GCF_055791185.1. Lineage (NCBI taxonomy): Bacteria > Pseudomonadati > Pseudomonadota > Alphaproteobacteria > Hyphomicrobiales > Nitrobacteraceae > Bradyrhizobium > Bradyrhizobium ingae. The sequence goes on along the minus strand of NZ_JBVUBB010000024.1, from coordinate 11,290 downwards.
ATCGTCATCGTCTCGACCGACCAGCGCAATGGCGGCGCACAAGGTGCAGGCGATGGCGCAGCGGAGGCTGCCAAAGCGCTGGGCTGGGACGTACGCCAGCTCGACGGCCAGGGCACCGTGCCCGGACACGCAACCGCGCTGACACAGGCGATCGCGATGAGGCCCAATGGCATCCTCAACGTCGGTATCGACAGCAAGGAGCAGCAGCCCCTGCTCGAGCAGGCTGCCGCTGCAGGTATCAAGATCATCGGCTGGCATGCCGGGCCGACGCCGGGGCCGGTCGAAGGCATTCCCGCCGTCTTCACCAATGTAACGACTGATCCGACCGAGGTCGCGAAATCCGCAGGGCTCCAGGCTGTCGTGAAGTCGGATGGCCATGCCGGCGTCATCCTGTTCACGGACTCGATCTATGCCATCGCGACCGCCAAGACGAACGCCGAGCGGGCAGCCGTGGAAGGCTGCAAGGGCTGCAAGGTGCTCGAAGTCGTCGACACACCGATTGCCGATCTCTCCAACCGGATGGGCCAGCTGACGACGTCGCTGCTTTCCAAATACGGCAAGCAGTGGACCTACTCGATCGCAGTCAACGACCTCTATTACGACTTCTCGGCGCCCGCGCTGCGAGCGGCGGGCGTGGATCCGGCCGACGGATTCCCGCAGCAGATATCAGCGGGAGACGGTTCGGTTCCTGCGTTCAAGCGCATCCGCGAAAAACAATATCAGAACGCAACCGTGGCTGAGCCATTGAACCTACAGGGCTGGATCATGATCGACGAGATCAACCGCGCCTTCGCCGGCGAGAAGCCGAGCGGGTTCGTGCCCCACGTCCATCTCTTCACCGCAGACAATGTCGAGAAGGACGGCGGCAAGGACAACAAGTTCGATCCCGGCAACGGCTATCGCGACGAATACAAGAAGATCTGGGGTGTGAAGTAGCAGCACCGGAACGCCCGGCAACCACAAGGGCGGTCGCCCGCTTCGCTGCGGCCGCCCTCCTCCCGACCTTCGGACGACTTTCTTCTCACATTGGAATTCGCAGAGGCAGCCGATGAGCAACGATCTTCCCAAACCCGACTACGCCACCGCCAACCTGAAGCTTGTCGGCTACAGCGACCAGGGCGGACGCTGCGACGGCGTGCAGATCATGGTCCACAAGGGCTTTGCCTATGTCGGCCACATCTTCTCCAAGGGCTTTTCCGTCATCGACGTGCGCGATCCCAAGAGCCCGAAGACCGTCAAATACGTCGCCGCTCCGCACAACACCTGGACGCTGCATCTCCAAGCCGCGGAGGACAAGCTCCTCGTGATCCACAACAAGGACATGTTCGCGCAGGCTGAGCTCGCCGACGAAAAGAACTACTACAAGGGCTCGGTCGACCATCATGCCGACGAAAAGCAGGCAAAGCGCGACTGGTCGGCCGGCATGGCCGTCTATGACATCTCCGCGCCGGGCGATCCCAAGCAGATCGGCTTCATGCCGGTTGAAGGCACCGGCCTGCACCGCATCTACTGGACCGGCGGCCGCTGGGCCTATGCCTCCGCGCTGCTCGACGGCTTCACCGACTACATTATGATCGTGATCGATCTGGCCGACCCGACCAAACCACAACTCGTCGGGAAATACTGGCTTCCCGGGATGAACAAGGCTGCCGGCGAAGTTCCGAACTGGCCTACCAAGAACGGCCGCTTCGGCCTGCACCATCCGATCGTTCGCGATGACGTCGCCTATTGCAGCTGGCGCGACGCCTGCCTTGCCGTCGTCGACGTCAAGGACAAGTCGAATCCGAAACTGATTACGCACAAGGTGTGGGCCCCGCCGTTCGGCGGCGGCACGCACAACGCGCTTCCCCTGCCCAACCGCAATCTGCTCGTCGTCGTCGACGAGACGGTGCTCGACAATCAGGAAGACGGCTTCAAGCCGATCTGGATCTTCGACAACCAGGTGAAGTCCAATCCGATCAGCATCTCGACATTCCCGGCGCCGTCGGACAAGGACTATCTCAAGGTCGGCGGCCATTTCGGCCCGCACAACGTCCACGAAAACCGGCCAGAGGCGTTCTACAGCGAAGAGGTCATCTTCGCGACCTACCAGAACGCGGGTTTACGCGTGTACGACATCAAGGATCAGTTTCGCCCGAAGGAGATCGGCGCTTTCGTTCCGCCGCCGCCCGCGAAATGGATGGACCCGCGGCCGAACCGCCCGGTCGTGCTGCATTCGGCGGACGTGTTCGTCGACAAGAATGCGCTCTGCTACGTCACCGATTTCAGCGCTGGCCTCTACATCGTGGAATACAAGGGCTAGCCTTGCACCATAGCAGCGCGCCCGGTCAGCGAGGCGACTTCGGCGTCTTGAGACTGGCGCGCTGGTTCGGCGGCGTGGCGAGCACGCCCTTCAGGGCTTCGGTCGCCTCGAGCGCGCCCTTGTAGGCTTCAGTCCCGAAGCGCAGCAACAGCTTCAGTTCCTCGTCGGAATAGCGGCTCCAGACCTTGTGCATCGCCTGCTGCATCGGCACGTAGAGCTTGCCGATTTCGGCAAGGGCCTCCGGCACGATGGTGATGAACACCTTGCGGCGGTCGGCTTCGTCGCGCTCGCGGCGCACATAGCCCGCCTTCTCCAGCCGGTCGACGACACCGGTGATGGCGCCCGTCGTCAGCCCCGTGACCTCGGCGAGCCGTCCCGCGGTAGCGCGCCCTTCGAGCTGCAGAAAGTCCATGCATTCGAGGTCGGAGCCGGAAATTCCGGCAACGTTCGCAACGGCCTGGCCGTACAAGACGCCCTGCGCCGACGAGCGGCGCATCGCCTCCTCGAGCTCCTGCACCAAACCGGCGCGCGCTTTCCCTCTTGACAAGGATGGCCCCATCTCTTAGCGAATATATATCTTAGCCGCTAAGATAATTAGCGGCCGTGATTTTTTACTAGCACCGCAGCAGTCCCAGGAGCAAGCCATGTCGTCACGCCCCCGCAAGGCTCTCATCATCGGCGCCGGTATCGCCGGGCCCGTCACCGGAATCCTGCTCCGCCGCGCCGGCATCGAGGCGCAGATCTTCGAGGCCTGGCCCTATTCCAAGGGGATCGGCGGCGGCTTGCAGCTCGCGCCGAACGGCATGCAGGTGATGGACGAGCTTGGACTCGCGCGCGAAGTGATCAGCCGCGGTTCGATTGCTGAAGCCTTCGATTTCCATTCGCAAAGCGGCCAGAAGCTCGGCTCCATCAACCGCGACATGGAGCGGCGCTTCGGCCAGCCCGCGGTGAACATCTGCCGCGCCACGCTGAACGAGATCCTGACCGACAAGGCCTGGTGCTCGTGCGTCTCGCTCTATTTCGAGAAGCGCCTGATCAAGATCGAGGACCGCGGCGACCAGCCGATCATCGCCTATTTCGCCGACGGCACCACCGCGGAAGGCGATTTCCTGATCGGCGCCGACGGCGTGCATTCGGTGGCGCGCCGGCAGGTCGTGCCGGATGGGCCGAAGCCTTTCAACACGGGCCTGATCGGTTTTGGCGGTTTCGTGCCACGCGCCGTGCTCGCGGGCTATCCAATCGGCCAGCGCGTCGAGACGACGTTCGGCCAGAGCGGCTTCTTCGGCTACGGCTTCTGCAGCCCGGATCCGAACGACGGCGTTATGTGGTGGAGCACGCAGCCCGCGCACGGCATGGACGCCACCATGTTCCGCGCGCAGGATCAGGCGACGCTCCAGCAGCACCTGCGCGACTTCCATCGCGGCTGGCACGATCCGATCCCCGCCATCATCGAGGCAGCGGAGAGCATCGTGGTCACCGATACGCTCGACGTCGCGACCCTGCCGACCTGGTCGCGCAAGCGCTCGCTGCTGATTGGCGATGCGGCCCATGCGACCAGTCCGCACGCCGGCCAGGGCGCCTCGCTCGCGCTGGAAGACGCGCTGCGGCTCGGACGACTGATGGCGGAGGGCCAGGAGCTCAGCGCGACCTTCCAGAACTTTGAAGCCGAACGCCGCCCCCGCGCCGAAAAGATCGTCGCCATCGCCCGTCGCAACGGCAACAGCAAGCGCGAATTCTCAGCCACCGGCGCGTTCATCCGCGATCAAATGTTGAAATGGCTGCTGCCGCTGAGCTCGAAGGGGATGGATTTCATGTATGCGTATGATGCGCGGGCGGCGTAGCAATGAACGCTGTCATGCCCCGCGAAGGCGGGGCATTCAGTACGCTGCGGCCTCTCGGTTCAATTACTGCCGTCTCTGGAATATTGGATCGCCCGGTCGAAGCCGGGCGATGACACCGTGATGGAGATGCTCAGCTCCGGCTACGTCTCCACCCTGAACGTCAGCCCCGCATGCGCCTCGAGCCGCTTGATCAGCTTGTGCTGCATCGCCGCGCCCGGCGTCCAGAAGCCGGCCGGGACATCAGGCGTGTCGCGCAGCAGGCAGATCGCGCATTCGGAAACCATCTTCGCGGTCGACGCGTAGCCGGGATCGAGATCGCCCTTGATGGCGGCGCGGACCTGACGGCCATCAGGGGCGATCGCAACATAGAGCAGATCGTAATGACCGTTGTCGCGCTCTTCCTTTGACGGGCCCTCGCCGGGCTTGAGCGCTTCGGGGCCGGTCTTCTCGCTGTTCGCAGCCATCACGCGCTTCGCGTTGGCCTGCCCTTCCTCGCCTGCCCCCGTCAACACCATCTCGTCGTAGACGAAGTCCCTGCCATACGGGAAGCCCATCAGCATGTTGGAGCGATGGACGTTGCGGGTGTTGAGCGTTGCCATCGCGAACGGCGCGGCCCAGGATTGCAGGTCGTCCTCGAAGATGGGCTTGTTGCCGCGCGGCTGCTTCGCACCTTCAAAACCGGGCGTGAACGCAAACGGATCTTTGAGGATCGACACCAGGCTGAGGTCCTGCGCAACCGCCTGGAAGGTAATCCGCGCGCTCGCCGAGGTGCCGCCGGAGAACTTCCAGACCATATCGCGGACGCGGCCCTTGACGCGCGGCGCCGGTGCGCCGAACGCGCGCCTGGCTTCTTCCTGCACAAAGAATGCACCGAGCTCGAACGGCACCGAGTCGAAACCGCAGGAGACCATGATCCGCGCGCCGCTCGCCTTGGCTGCCGCGTCGTGCCTGTCGATCATCTGCTTCAGCCAGATCGGCTCGCCGCAGAGGTCCACATAGTCCGTGCCCGACGCAACGCAGGCGGCGAGCAGATCGGAGCCATAAAGCTGGTACGGACCGACGGTGGTGATCACCAGCTTCGCTTGATCGACCATCGCACGCAGCGACGCAGGATCGGCGGCATCGGCAACTATCAGCGGCGTGTCGGCAGATGCGCCAACCGTGTCGCGAACCGACGCGAGCTTCTCCCGGCTTCGCCCGGCCATCGCCCATGTCAGCGCGTTGTCGCCCGCGTACTGCGCAGCGATGTACTCGGCGACGAGCTGGCCGGTATAGCCGGTTGCGCCGTAGACGACGATGTCGAACTTCGACGACATGGATCGGACGTCCTGTGCTTAGAGCCCATCCCGAAAGGTTTGAGCGGTCGGGGGTATGATTCCAAGGGATTGTTCAGGCCATCTTGGAGCCGTTTGCTGGACAGGGCGAAATCCTACGCTTGGGCGCTGGCCGATGATATTCGCCCGTGAGAGGTCTACGCGTTCCCATCCGAAGGGAGAAATATGGCCGCTAGATGAGATCAGGCGACAGCGGCGATGCCTTCGATCTCGATCAAAAAGTCTTCCCCGTAGAGCTTTGACACCTCAACCAGAGTGACAGCAGGCGCTGCCGGAGGCGTTACTGTGGTGAAGAACCGGTTTCGGCTCTCGCGATACGCGCCGAGATTACCCATGTCTCGGAGAAAGACTGTCATTTTTACAAGGTGTCTTGCATCGCAGCCCACAGCCTGGAGGGCCGCACTCAGATTGCGAAAAACTTGATCGGCTTGAGCGGTGAAGTCGTCTTTGCCAACCAATACATCGTCCCGGTCGAGCGCAGTCTGACCTGCGATGAAGATCAGTCGGCTAGCCTTGACTTCCACCACCTGCGAATAGCCCGGCGGTGACCCTAGCTCCGGCGGGTTTAGACGTTGGATCGTACTTCCTTTATCAGTCGTCATAAACCCTCACATTTTTGGTCACTTGCGGACGGGATGGTATATCAGGCTTGTGCAAAAGTGTGAATCCTCATCGGGCTATCGCAAACGAGTGTTTGAGACGCAGAACGAGGATCGGTCCAAATCTTCCCGCTTATGCTTTCATAAGTCGTACCGCAATCAACGTGTCGCATAAACGTCTTCGGTGACCCGTCGAATTTTCAGCGCTAGCTAGGACTTCGCCCCGTCTCACAAGCGCCCCCATCTCGGAGCAAGCGATGTGGACCCCAGCCACTCGCCGGCAACATAGTCGCGCGGGGCTTCGATACGAAACGGATTTGACGGATGCGGAATGGCGGCTGGTGGAACCGCTGCTGCCGGCACCGAAACGGACGGGGCGGCCACGCTCCTGGCCTTTGCGCCAGATCGTCAACGCGATCTTCTACGTGATGCGCAGTGGCGTCGCATGGCGGCTTCTTCCAAGCGACCTTCCCCCGAGGAGCACGGCCTATCGCTGGTTCGCGATCTGGCGGGACAAGGGCCTGTTCAAGGTATTGAACCATGCCCTGCTGATGATCGATCGCGAACGCAATGGGCGTGCAGCCTCGCCAAGTGCCTGCATCATCGACAGCCAGAGCGTGAAGACCAACGAGGCAGGCGGTCCACGCGGCTACGACGCTGGCAAGAAGATCATGGGGCGCAAGCGCCACGCTCTTGTCGATATCGACGGGCGCGGCCTCGTCCTATTTGCGCACCCGGCCAGCGTGCAGGATCGTGATGGAGCCCGGCCCGCTTCTCGCCGCATCGCGCCGTCCCTTCCCGTTCATCGAGAAGGTCTTCGCGGACACCGGATACCAAGGCTCGCGCGTCGCCAACGCGACCCGCATCGCCGTCGAGGTCGTCCGACGCAAGCCCGATCAGATCGGCTTCGCCGTCCAACCACGACGCTGGGTGGTCGAGCGCTTCTTCGCTTGGATCAACCGAAACCGACGGCTCTGGAAAGACGCGGAAGCCACAATTGCATCGGCAACCGCCTTCCTCTAGGCTGCCGCTGCCGTGGTCCTCATCAGACGCATCGCGCGAACTTCATGAGTTCCGAGACGGACTCTTAGCTTTCCACCCTGAACGTCAGCCCCGCATGCGCCTCGAGCCGCTCGATCAGCTTGTGCTGCATCGCCGCGCCGGGGGTCCAGAAGCCGCCCGCAACATCAGGTGTGTCGCGCAGCAGGCAGATCGCGCATTCGGAAATCATCTTGGACGTTGAGCCGTAGCCGGGATCGCGGTCGCCGGTGACGCCGGCGCGGACCTGGCGGCCGTCGGGCGCGATCGCGACATAGAGCAGGTTGAACAGGCCGTTCTCGCGCTCCTCCTTCGAGGGCCCCTCGCCCGGCTTCGGCGCGTTCGGCCCGGTCTTCTCCGTGTTCGCGGCCATCACGAGCTTGGCGTTGGCCTCGCCCTTCTCGCCGGGGCCGGTCAAAACCATCTCGTCGTAGACGAAGTCCTGTCCGAACGGAAAGCCCATCAGCATGTTGGAGCGATGGACGTTGCGCGTGTTGATCAGCGCCATCATGAACGGCGCCGCCCAGGACTGCAGATCCTCCTCATAGGCCGGACGGTTGCCCTTCGGCTGCTTCGGGCCGGTGAAGCCGGGCGTCAGCGCGAACGGATCGTTCAGGATCGCGACAAGGCTCATGTCCTTGGCGACGGCGTCGAAGGTCGCCTTCGCGCTCGCCGCAGTGCCTCCGGAGAGCGTGCCGCGCATGGCGCGCACGCGGCCCTTCACGCGCGATGCCGGTGCGCCGAACACGCGCTTGGCTTCCTCCTGCACGAAGAACGCGCCGAGTTCGAACGGCACGGAATCGAAGCCGCAGGAGAACACGATGCGCGCGCCGCTCGCCTTCGCTTGCGCCTCGTGCTTGTCGATCATCTGCCGCATCCACACCGGCTCGCCGCAGAGGTCGATATAGTCGGTGCCGGAGGCGACACAGGCCGCGAGCAGCTCGCCGCCATAGAGCTGATACGGACCAACGGTGGTGATCACGATCCTGGTCTGCTCGACCATCGCCTTCAGCGAGGCCGGATCGGCCGCGTCTGCAACGATCAGCGGCGTATCGGCCGGCGCGAGAATCGCATCGCGCACGGATTTCAGCTTGTCGAGGCTGCGGCCGGCCATCGCCCATTTCAGCGCCTTGTCGTCCTTGTAATGCGCGGCGAGATATTCGGCGACGAGCTGGCCGGTGAAACCGGTCGCGCCATAGACGACGATGTCGAATTTCGACGAAGAACTCATGTTGCATCCTCAATTTGCACCGTCATTGCGAGGAGCCACCCGGTCCCGCCTTTGGCGGGCCGGGATGACAGGCTCCGCGACGACGCAACCCAGACTGTTTCCGCAGTGGCATCCTGGATTGCTTCGCTTCGCTCGCAATGACGATCTACTTCTTTCCGTAACTCACGCCCATGCCCGCGCGGACGTCGCTTTGAATTCCATAGGGCGGGATCGGATAGCGCAGGCCGTTTTTCGCCAGCGCTTTCATCCCCGTGATCGCCTTGGCGAGATCCGCCGGGCTCAGCGCCATCAGCATCTCCTCGTCCGGCACGCCGCCATAGCGCCGTTCGGCATAGCATGGCAAGGACAGGCTGGGCTCGCCGGTTTTCAGCGCCCGCCCCCAGGAATCCGCACAGGCGGTCTCGCCGACCACGCCCCATTCGAACTTCCTGTAGCCGGTATATTGCAGCCCGTTGATCAGGATGATCATCTGCCCCGGCGTGGCGTAGACCAGGCAAATGTCCGGCGGATCGAGCCGCCCGCTCGCCAGCGGGCTCACCGCGAGCGCCTTGTACTGGCCGAACGGCACCACGTCGAGCGCCTCCTGGCGCTTGCGTGCGTCCTCGGCCGTGCCATGCCACACGCCGACATAACTTTCGCCGGCAAGCCATTTCTCGTCCTGCGGCGCAAGGCCGATCACGGCGCGGCATTGGCTACCGACGAGATCGTCGGCGGTGATGCCGACAGTCCAGCCGAGGCGCGAGGCCATGCTGACGATCTGGTCGGTGGTGTGCACCGCGTTCGGCCGCCGGATCTTCGGGATCGCTTCCATGTCCTCGGCGCGTGCAAACAGCTTCATGCCGATCACTGTCGTCTTCAATCGCAAAAGCGCGTTGAGGTCGGTCACGATGCCGGCGAGATCGATCGGCTCAGCACTGTCCTGCCGCATGACGTCCTCCCGGCGGCGCGCCGATCCTGCGCCGGCGCTCATGTCGTCCGTTCTAGTCCCTGGCCGGCCCGGGAAGCAACTCGCCGGTCCGGCCCATCAGGCGATAGGCGACGAGCCCGATCCATTCGCGCATGGCAAGGTCGGTTCGGACGAGCCCATCGGTGCCCACATTGGTGAAGCTGAACAGGTCCTCGCGGCCGCCCATCCGAAAGTCGACGGGATAAGCCTCGACGTCAAATCCGGCCTTGCGGAAGATCCCCATCGAGCGCGGCATATGGTACGCCGAGGTCACCAGCAGCCAGCGCTCGCCCGGCTTCGGCGCAACAATCTCCTTGGTGAAGATCGCGTTCTCATAGGTGTTGCGCGAGTTGCGCTCCACGATCAGACGCTGCTTGGCGATGCCGAGATCTTCCAGGATCGGTGCGGCGTAGTCGGCCTCCTTGGCCTCGGTGGAGATCACATTGGCATTGCCGCCGGTGAAGACGATGCGCGCATTCGGGTAGCGCCGCGCGAGCACGGCAGGCGCCAGCATGCGATCGGCGGCATGGGCGACGATCGGCGTTCGATGCGCCGACGACAGATCGGTGTCGACGGAGCCGCCGAGCACGATGATTCCGTCGGGCGCGCCGCGCGAGGAATCCCACTTCGGAAAGCGCGACTCCAGCGGATAGAGCAGCAGCTTGCCGAGCGGCGAGAATGCCGCCAGCGCCAGCAGGACCAGCACCGCCACCGCAAGCCTGCGGCCGGCCCGCGCAAAGCGCGTCGCCATCAGAACGAGCGAGAGAATGCCGAGCTCGACCAGGAAATTGAGGGGCAATACCGCGACGCCGAGCGTCTTGGACAGGACGAATAACAGGGGGAGCCTCGCTTTGGATCATCGAACCTATCGATCCGCGGACCTTGACGGGCCGACCGATCTTCAGAAATCTTCTTGGAAGAGGATGGATTGCCGGGTCAAGCCCGGCAGTGACGAGTCCCGACGAAAACAATCGCAAACGACCGGACCAGACCCATGACCCGTCACCACCTGCAATCCAGTCCCGAAACCTGTCATTGGGGCTTCTTCGAGGCGAAGCTGAAGCCGGTTCTCACGATCGAGAGCGGCGACGAGGTGACCGTCGATACCATCAGCGGCGGCCCGGACGTGCTGCCCGATCGCAAACAGTTTCATGTTCCGCCGGAGCTGTTCGAGGTTCACGCGAAGTCCGAGCGCGTGCTGCCCGGCCACATCCTCACCGGCCCGATCGCAGTCGAGGGCGCAGAGCCCGGCGACGTGCTCGCCGTCGAGATCCTCGATGTCAGGCTGCGGCAGGATTGGGGCTACAATCTCATCAAGCCGCTCTCGGGCACCCTGCCCGACGATTTCCACGAGACGCGCATCCTCAACATTCCCCTCGATCTGACGCGGATGGTCGGTCGCATGCCCTGGGGGCTCGAGCTGCCGCTCAAGCCGTTCTTCGGCGTGATGGGCGTCGCGCCGCCGCCCGCCTGGGGCCGCATCTCCTCGCTGATCCCGCGCGCGATGGGCGGCAATCTCGACAACAAGGAGCTCGGTGCAGGCGCCACGCTCTATCTGCCGGTATTCGTGCCGGGCGCACTGTTCTCCTGCGGGGACGGCCATGGCGTGCAGGGCGACGGCGAGGTCTGCGTCACCGCGATCGAGACCGCGCTGCAGGGCCGCTTCCGCCTCACGCTACGCAAGGACATGCGCCTCGCCTATCCCCGTGCGGAAACGCCCTCGCACTACATCACGATGGCGATGGACCCGGACCTCGACCAATGCGTGGTGCGCGCGCTGCGCGACATGATCGCGCTCCTGGGCGAGAAGCGAAACCTGTCGCGCGAGGACGCCTATATGCCTGTCTCTTATACAGTGGGTGGTTTTTTGTTTTGGGAGGGGGGGGGGGGGGGGGGGGGGGGGGGGGGGGGGGGGGGGGGGGGGGGGGGGGGGGGGGGGGGGGGGGGGGGGGGGGGGGGGGGGGGGGGGGGGGGGGGGGGGGGGGGGGGGGGGGGGGCA